>CAMGFF010000084.1 GCA_946055125.1 uncultured Prevotellaceae bacterium
GCAAAGTTACGCAACATTCCGCACCCCCAAAACCCGGCCAATTTCGGATGCTTACTGAGCAAGCCCACTGCTTAAACATGACCATTCTCTTTAGACCTCCCTACATGGTGGTTATTTGCCCCAGTTGGAGCGGTCGAGGTTGCGGTAGGCTATGGCCTCGCGCAGATGAATAGGCTGGAGGCTCTCCGAGCCGGCAAGGTCGGCTATGGTGCGTGCCACCTTCATTATGCGGTCGTAGGCGCGGGCGCTCATGTTGAGGCGCGTCATGTGCTCGCGCAGAATCACCATCGACTGTGTGTCGAGGTGGCAATGCTCGCGAATGAGGCGCGGTGTCATCTGCGCGTTGCAGTGCACTCCCGGCACGTCGGCAAAGCGGGCTGCCTGTATCTCGCGGGCCTGCACCACCCTCGCCCTTATCTCGGCGCTGCTCTCTGTGGGTCGGTCGTTCGAGATGTCGTCGAATTCCACCGGCGCCACCTCCACCTGTATGTCGATGCGGTCGAGCAGCGGGCCCGAAATCTTGCTAAGGTAGCGCTGCACGGCTCCGGGCTGGCATATGCAGGGCTTCGTGGGATGCCCATAGTAGCCACAGGGGCAGGGATTCATGCTCGCCACAAGCATGAACGAGGCGGGGTATTCCACCGTGTATTTTGCACGCGAAATGGTGATGCGCCGGTCCTCAAGCGGCTGCCGCATCACCTCAAGCACTTGGCGGCCAAATTCGGGCAGCTCGTCGAGGAATAGCACGCCATTGTGCGCCAGGCTTATCTCGCCCGGCATGGGATGCGTGCCTCCGCCCACGAGTGCCACGGGCGACACCGTGTGGTGCGGCGAGCGGAAGGGGCGCTGCGTCATCAGTGTGCTGCCGCGCTGCAGCACGCCCGCCACGCTGTGTATCTTGGTCGTTTCGAGGGCTTCTTGCAGGGTGAGTGGCGGCAGTATCGACGGCAGTCGCTTTGCCATCATCGATTTTCCCGATCCAGGACTGCCCACGAGCAGAATGTTGTGCCCGCCGGCGCACGCCACCTCAAACGCCCGCTTCACGTTCTCCTGCCCTTTCACCTCCGAGAAGTCGAAGTCGTAGTGCCCCATGGCGTTGGCAAATTCCTCGCGTGTGTTAACCACCGTGGGCTCATAGTGCCGTGTGAGGTTGAGGAAGTCGATCACATCGCGCAGCTTCTCCATGCCGTAGACCTCAAGCCTGTTGACCACCGCTGCCTCCTTCTCATTGGCCTTGGGCACGATGAAGCCCTTGAAGCCCATTTGCCGCGCAAGTATTGCCATGGGCAGAACGCCCTTTATGGGCAGCAAGGTCCCGTCGAGCGACAGCTCGCCCATCATCATGTAGCGAGGCAACTGCTCGGCAGCAATCTTCTCATCGGCGGCAAGTATGCTTATGGCTATGGGCAGGTCGTAGGCCGCTCCCTCCTTCTTGATGTCGGCGGGCGACATGTTCACCACCGCACTGCGCCTCGGAAAGTCGAACCCCGACTCTGCCATGGCCGACTTCACCCTCTCGTAGCTCTCTTTCACGGCGGTGTCGGGGAGTCCTACGATGCAGAATCCCACGCCTGTGGTCACTGCGGCCTCCACGGTCACTGCTATTGCGTCAACGCCGAGGACTGCCGCCCCGAATCCCTTCACCAGCATATCTTTCCTGTCTTTTTATTGTGATACTAAAAAATGTGAATATCTGCACAAATATACCACCATTCCACTCAATTTGCAAGAAATCGGGTCCCTAAATCGCCTAAATCGCTGCGGTGGTCACATTTTCAGGTAGAAATCGCGTGTGAGCGCCACATATTGCTGCGTGTATTGCCCCGGCACGGCGGTTTCGATGGTGAGCTCTTCCTCCTGCGTGGCTGTGGCTGCGGCGCTCAGCTCCCACAGGGTGCGCTTTGCCGCCACATCGGGCTTGGGCAGCACCGTGAGCCGTCTTGCCACTGCAAGGCCGCACTCACGCGCCGCACCTACTATCTCGTCCTCGCGCTCCACCGGGCTGATTATGCACAGCCTCCCGGCGGCTGTGAGCAGTGTGCCGGCGGCATGAATGAGTGCGCTATAGGTGAGTGCCACGCTGGTGTGACGTGCAGTGGCCCGGCGTGGGTCGCACGAGGTGGTGTCCTCGGTGAAATATGGAGGATTCGACACTATGAGGTCATACTTCTTGCCACACTCGGCGGCATAGTGCAGAAAATCGCACTGTGCCACCGCCAGCCGCCCGGCCCATGGCGAGGCGAGGAAATTGGAGCGTGCCTCACTGCACGCCTCGGCATCAATCTCCACCGCATCGATTATGGCTGTGGCATTGCGCTGCGCCACCATGAGGGCTATCACACCGGTGCCGGTGCCCACATCGAGCACGCTGCTCGCACGCTCCACATTGCACCATGCGCCAAGCAGCACCCCATCGGTGCCCACCTTCATCGCGCTGCGGTGGTTGCGCACCGCAAATTGCTTGAACCTGAATATCTTCTCTTTCATTCTCTTTCGCTCAAGATAGAAACAACATGGGGCGAATCGCTAAATCCGCCCCACTATGGTTAAATCACTGTTTCACTCAGTGCCTCATCAATACTCTCCCCACGACTTTATCTCAATCTCATCGAGGGTCATGTCGCAGAATGCGTCGATAAACGCCGAGGCAAGGCGGGCATTGGTCAGCAACGGCACATTCAGGTCGATTGCCGCGCGGCGTATCTTGTAGCCATTGGTAAGCTCGGCCGACGATAGGTTCTTGGGTATGTTCACCACCATGTCGATTTGCTTCTTGTGGAGCATGTCGAGCGCCTGGGGCTCCTTGTCGCTCTCGCTTGGCCAATACACGCGAATGGCGGGAATGCCGTTGTCGTTGAGATACTTGTGGGTGCCGCCGGTGGCATAGAGGGCATATCCCTTCTCGTGCAGCTTCTTGGCCGCGTCGAGCATCGACGCCTTCTGCTTCGGCCCTCCGGTGCTGAGCAGAATGTTCTTCTGCGGAATCTTGTAGCCCACCGAGAGCATCGACTTCAAAAGTGCCTCCGAAGTGTTCTCGCCTATGCAGCCCACCTCACCGGTCGACGACATATCCACGCCAAGCACCGGGTCGGCGCCCTGTAGGCGTGAGAATGAGAACTGCGATGCCTTGATGCCCACATAGTCGAGGTCGAAGGCGTTCTTGTTGGGCTTCTCCACCGGTATGCCGAGCATAACCTTGGTGGCAAGGTCGATAAAGTTGATTTTCAGCGTCTTCGACACGAATGGGAAGCTGCGCGATGCACGCAGGTTGCACTCTATCACCTTGATGTCGTTGTTCTTGGCAAGATACTGAATGTTGAAGGGTCCCGATATGTTGAGCGCCTTGGCTATCTGGCGGCTTATCTTCTTGATGCGGCGAATGGTCTCCACATAGAGCTTTTGCGGCGGGAACTGAATGGTGGCGTCGCCCGAGTGCACGCCGGCAAACTCGATGTGCTCCGATATGGCATAGAGCTTTATCTCGCCGTTCTGTGCCACCGCGTCACACTCTATCTCCTTGGCGTTCTGTATGAACGAACTTACCACTACGGGGTGCTCCTTCGACACGTTGGCGGCAAGGCGAAGGAATTTCTCCAGCTCCTCATCATTCGAGCACACGTTCATCGCCGCACCCGACAGCACATACGACGGGCGCACGAGCACCGGATATCCCACCTCGGCCACAAAGTCGTTGATGTCCTTGAGCGACGTCAGCTCGCGCCAGCGCGGCTGGTCGATTCCGAGCGAGTCGAGCATCGACGAGAACTTGTGGCGGTCCTCGGCGTTGTCGATGTCCTTGGCGCTGGTGCCGAGTATGTTCACCTTCTGCGCGTCGAGGCGAGTGGCGAGGTTGTTTGGTATCTGTCCGCCGGTCGAGAGTATCACGCCGTGCGGCTGCTCCAGCTCTATGATATCCATCACGCGCTCAAAGGTGAGCTCGTCGAAGTAGAGGCGGTCGCACATGTCGTAGTCGGTCGACACGGTCTCGGGGTTGTAGTTAATCATCACCGAGCGCCAGCCCTCGCGCTTCACCGTGAGCAGCGCGTTCACGCTGCACCAGTCAAACTCCACCGAGCTGCCTATTCGGTAGGCTCCCGAGCCGAGCACCACTATTGAGCGGTGGTCGTGGAGGTAGGTCACATCGTTCTCGGTGCCGTTGTAGGTGAGGTAGAGGTAGTTGGTCTGTGCGGGATATTCGGCGGCGAGGGTGTCGATTTGCTTCACCACCGGCGTGATGCCCTTGCTCTTGCGCAGGTTGCGCACTTGCAGGTTGGCATCGTGCGAGGCTGTCATGCGATCCTTGAGCACAGCGCGTGCAATCTGGAAGTCGCTGAACCCCTGCTCCTTGGCAAGGCGCAGCAGCGGTGCCGGTATCTCGGCTATCTCGTTGTAGCCCTCAAGCTCCATGGCTGTGTGGGCAATGTTTTGCAGCTTCTGGAGGAACCAGCGGTCAATCTTGGTGAGCTCGTGTATCTGGTCCACGGTATATCCGGCACGCAGCGCGTTCTCTATCACGAAGATGCGCTTGTCGGTTGGCTCGCGCAGCGCGCGGTCGATGTCGGCCACATTCAGGGCCTTGTTCTCGATAAAGCCGTGCATGCCCTGCCCTATCATGCGCAGTCCCTTCTGTATCACCTCCTCAAAGGTGCGGCCTATTGCCATCACCTCGCCCACCGACTTCATCGACGAGCCAATCTCGCGGTTCACGCCGTGGAATTTGCCAAGGTCCCAGCGCGGAATCTTGCACACTATGTAGTCGAGCGCCGGCTCAAAGAATGCCGATGTCACCTTCGTCACCGAGTTGTTGAGGTCGAAGAGGCCGTAGCCAAGTCCGAGCTTGGCGGCGACGAATGCCAGCGGGTAGCCCGTGGCCTTCGAGGCGAGCGCCGAGCTGCGGCTGAGGCGTGCGTTCACCTCAATCACGCGGTAGTCCATCGACCGCGGGTCGTAGGCATACTGCACGTTGCACTCTCCCACGATGCCTATGTGGCGTATTATCTTTATTGCGAGCTCGCGCAGAAGGTGGTAGTCGTCGTTGCTCAGAGTCTGCGAGGGTGCCACCACTATGCTCTCGCCGGTGTGAATGCCCAGCGGGTCGAAGTTCTCCATGTTGCACACGGTGATGCAGTTGTCGTAGCAGTCGCGCACCACCTCATATTCCACCTCTTTCCAGCCCTTGAGCGACTTCTCGATGAGCACCTGCGGTGAGAATGAGAGGGCCTTCTCCACCAGTGTGCGGAGCTCGGCCTCATTGTCGCAGAATCCGCTGCCCAGGCCGCCCAGCGCGTAGGCTGCGCGAACAATCACCGGGTAGCCAAGCGCGTCGGCGGCAGCCACGGCATCGGCCACGCTGCTCACTGCCTCGCTCTTTATGGTCTTCACGTCGATTTCATCGAGCTTGTTCACGAAGAGCTCGCGGTCCTCGGTGTCCATGATGGCCTGCACGGGAGTGCCAAGCACCTCCACGCCATATTTCTCGAGAATGCCCTGCTTGTGCAGCTCCACGCCGCAGTTGAGCGCGGTCTGTCCGCCAAACGCGAGCAGAATGCCCTGCGGACGCTCCTTTGCTATCACTTTCTCCACAAAGTAGGGTGTCACGGGCAGGAAGTATATCTTGTCGGCTATGCCCTCCGAGGTCTGCACGGTGGCTATGTTGGGGTTGATGAGTATGGTCTCTATCGCCTCCTCCTTGAGTGCCTTCAGAGCCTGCGATCCTGAATAATCAAACTCGCCGGCCTCACCTATCTTCAGTGCGCCCGAACCGAGCAACAGTACTTTCTTTATATTCTCTTTCTTCATAATCGTAGTTACTCTCTCTTTGTTACAACAACTCAATAAACTTATCAAAAATAAACTCAGTGTCGGTGGGTCCGCTGCAAGCCTCGGGGTGGAACTGCGCCGAGAAGAAGGGCTTCGTGCGGTGGCGTATGCCCTCGTTGGTGTCGTCGTTCATGTTGATGAAGAGCGGCTCCCAGTCGGCTCCCAGGGTGCGGTTGTCCACGGCAAATCCATGGTTCTGCGATGTGATGAAGCAGCGGTTGGTGCCCACCTCGCGCACCGGCTGGTTGTGGCTGCGGTGGCCATACTTAAGCTTATACACCTTGGCACCGGCCGCCTTCGAGAGGAGCTGGTTGCCCATGCAGATTCCGCATATCGGCTTGTCGCCCTCTATTGCCTTGCGCAGATGCGCCACGGTCTCCTCGGCAAAGTCGGGATTGCCGGGGCCATTCGACACAAACAGTCCGTCGTAGTCAATCGTGCTGAAGTCGTAGTTCCACGGCACGCGCACCACCCTCACGCCGCGCTTCACGAGGCAGCGAATGATGTTGAACTTAGTGCCGCAATCCACAAGCACCACGGTCTTGTCGCCGCTGCCATATTCCATCACCTCCTTGCAGCTCGTCTTTGCCACAAGGTTCTCAGTGTTGGGGTCCTTGAAGTCGGTGTCACCACAGCCCTCAATCACTATCTTGCCCAGCATCGAGCCATGCTCGCGCAGCCGCTTGGTGAGTGCTCGCGTGTCGATGCCGCACACGCCCACCACTTGCTCCTCCTTGAGCCAGTCGCTGAGGCTGCGGCTCGCCTGCCAGTGGCTGTAGTCCCACGAGTAGTCCTGGCACACTATTGCCTCACAGTGTATCTTCTCACTCTCAAAATGCTCGCACATCTTTTCGTCGCCATTTCTTGGTGGAACGCCATAGTTGCCAATGATGGGATAGGTTGTTACTAAGATTTGACCGGAATAGGACGGGTCGGTGAGACTCTCGGGATAGCCGGTCATGGCTGTGCTGAACACCACCTCACCGGCACTTGGCTTTTCATAGCCAAACGACCGACCTTCGAATATTGTGCCGTCCTCAAGCGTGAGGGTGGCTTTTCTTGTTTCTCGCATACGATAGAGTGTTATTTTTGATTCAAATTTTGGCTTTTCAAGAAGTTCTATCGTGAAAACCGTGCAAAGTTAAGCAATTTCCACCATATCCGCAACATTTCCACCTCCTTTTCCTACTCCCCACCACAATATACGTAGATACTTCCAAGTGCTTATTTATAAATCTATCTATCGCTATGATGGCCTTCTATTTCAATTACCAATACTAAAATCTCATCGTCATATATTTCCTAAATTCATCGAGGGGTGGGGCAATATTGTGGGGCGAGGGGGCGTTATTAAGAGGAAAATTAGCTACGGTTTTTTATGGATGGATTCTTGATTATGGCGGCGCCGCTGCAAGGCCACACCGATGCTCACTGGCGCGCCGCTCACGCTCTCACTATGGCACCTCACTCGGGTGCCGCTCACTGCTATTTCACCCCTTTTGCCCGCGTGGAGCATGGCGAGGTGCGTCGCCGCGACTTGCGCGATGCTGCTGCCGCTCTCTCGGGTGGCGCAGTGCCGCAGATTCTCTTTCGCGACCTGCGCGAGTGGGATATGCTCACTGCGGCTCTCGTGGAGCAGGGTCACCGCCGCATCGACCTCAACCTGGGCTGCCCTTTTCCGCCACAGGTGAAGCATGGGCGTGGTGCGGCATTGCTACGGCAGCCCGGTTTGCTACGGGCGGTTGCCGAGCGAATGAGCGCGATGCCCGAGGTGAGTTTCTCGGTGAAGATGCGCCTTGGCGTGGAGAGCGCCGATGAGTGGCAGCAGGTGGCTCGGGTGATTGCCGCAATGCCGCTCACCCATGTGGCGGTGCACACGCGCACTGCCCGCGAGCAGTATGCCGGCAATCTTCACAACGATGTGATTCCGGCCATTGCCGCTGCTATCCCCCACCCTATTATCCTCAATGGCGACATCACCACGCCTGAGCTAATCGCCGAGGCTGCCGCTATGCCGGGGGTGGCCGGCGCGATGATTGGCCGCGCACTGCATTGCCGCCCCTCGCTCATCGCCGAGTGGCGCGAAGGCCGCGAATGGAGCCACGAGGAGCGCATAGCAGCACTGCTTGCCATTCACGAGCAAGTGCTCAGCGCACGCCGGGAGCTGCTTTGCGGCGACGCACAGTTGCTCACAGCCATGCGCACCTTCTGGGAGTATGCCGAGCCTGAAATTGGCCATAAAGCCGCCAAGGCGCTGCGCAAAGCCACCTCAATGCCCAAATATCACGCCGCCGTGGCTGCGATAGAATAGCATTTGCACCAAAATGTAGGAATCGCACTCGCATTGAATGGTGTATCAATATTCAGTAGGGTCGCTTTTCCCATAGGAGGGTGTGTCAAAA
>CAMGFF010000085.1 GCA_946055125.1 uncultured Prevotellaceae bacterium
GCGGACTCATGATAGGACTGGAATTTGAGCAGCCCATAAAGGAGCTTCGCCTGCGCCTGCTCCACGAGCAGCACGTATTCACCGGCGCGAGCGGCACCAATGTGCTACGCCTCCTGCCGCCCCTGGTGCTCACCCTGCAGCAAGCCCAAGATTTCCTCAACCGCCTCAAGAAGGCAATGAGCTGTGAGCTGTGAGCTATGAGCCCCAAAATATAAAAACATGTTATGAAAATAGGAATTATAGGTGCCGGAAACATGGGAGGCGCAATAGCCCGTGGCATAGCTCGCAGCACAATGAGCAGCGTGCAGGCCATCACCGTGAGCAGCCCCAACCGCCACGGCGAGCTCGACGCCCTTGCCCGTGAGTTTCCTCTCATAAGCACCACAACCGATAATTGCACCGCAGCAAGCGGCGCCGATATTGTGATTGTAGCCGTGAAGCCCTGGCTTCTCGACGAAGTGATGCGCGAGATTGCCACCGAGGTCGATTTCTCGCGGCAGATACTGGTGTCGATAGTGGCAGGAGTGCCGCTGGCGCACTTGGCTGAATTTGCCCCACAAGGAGTGCAGCCCGCAGTGTTCCGCCTCATTCCCAACACCGCCATCGCCGTGGGCGAGAGCATGACTTTCATGGCTGCCTACGGAGCCTCGGCTGAACAGGTTGCCGCCGTGAGCGACATCTTCTCGCAGATGGGCAAGGTGATGCTGGTGGAGGAGCGGCTCATGGCTGCCGGCACGGCAATTGCCTCGTGTGGCATTGCCTATGTGATGCGCTATGTGCGTGCTGCCACCGAGGGCGGCGTGCAGCTCGGTATGCGTGCCGACGATGCCAAGGCGGCCATGCTCCAGACGCTCATAGGCGCGGCCCGGCTCCTCGAAGCATCGGGCAACCACCCCGAAGCCGAAATCGACAAGGTGACGACCCCCGGCGGCCTCACCATTCGCGGCCTCAACGCCATGGAAAGCCATGGCTTCACCACCGCCGTGATTCAAGGGCTCATTGCAAGTGGAGAGTTAGGTAGGAGGTAAGAGGTGTGGGGTTGGATTGACAGTTGTGATAGGATTGCTGTCCACACAATAAAAATTGAAGAATTATGATAAATAAAGTTATTCTCATTGGGAATGTGGGGCGCGACCCCGACGTGCGCTATCCCGGCCCGGGACAAGTGGTCGCCTCGTTCTCCCTCGCCACCACCGAGCGTGGCTACACCGCAGCCAATGGCACTCAGATTCCTGAGCGCACCGAGTGGCACAACATTGTGATGTGGGGCAAGAATGCCGAAATCGCCGAGCGATACATTCGCAAAGGCTCGCTGCTCTACGTTGAGGGCAAGCTGCGCACCCGCACCTGGGAGGACAAGAACCAGATTAAGCGCCAGGTCACCGAGGTGTATGTCGACAACTTCGATTTCCTCGGCCGCAAGCCCGAATAATCCCCACTCTTGCTATCATGACAAAGATGCTTCGATTTCTTCTTGCCGTGGTGATGGCGTGCCTTGCCTGTGCCCACGCCCGCGCACAAGCCGACAGCGCCGCCCATGCCGACGCGCCGGTGGTGAGCCTCATCACCTGCTATCCCGGCAGCGACATTTATGAGCTTTATGGCCACACGCAGCTGCGCGTGCGCGGCTCCGACTACGACTGGGTGTTCAACTATGGCACCTTCGACTTCCGCGCGCCTAATTTTATCTACCGCTTCGTGAAGGGCGAAACCGACTATATGCTTGCCTGCTACCCCGCCTCCTACATGCTCCTTGGCTACGAGAGCCGCAAGGTGGTGGAGCAGGTGCTCAATCTCACTCCCGAGCAAGCACGCAGCGTGCGCGACGCCCTCTTCCTTGGCGCCCGCCCCGAGAACCGCACCTATCGCTACAACTATGTGCTCGACAACTGCTCCACACGTCCGCGCGACATCGTGGAGGCTGCCGTGGGTGCCTCGCTGCAATACCCGGCCATGCCGAAAGGGCTCACCTTCCGCAGCATGATGCACCACTACAACGAGAACTATGCCTGGCAGCAATTTGGCATCGACCTGGCTCTCGGCCCGGGGCTCGACTATGAGCTCACGCCGCGCCGGCAGATGTTTGCCCCAATCAGCCTCATGACGGCCTTTGCCGGGGCCACCGTGGAGCGCGATGGCGAGCGCGTGCCGCTCGTGGCAAGCACCCGGGTAATCAACCCCGGCAGCGACAGCGGCGACATTCTCCCCCCCACCCCATGGCCGCTGCGCCCCCTCACCCTCGCCCTGCTGCTCCTTGCCGTGGCGGTGGCGGTGAGCGTGCGCGACGTGACCCGCCGCACGACAACGCGCTGGATTGACAGCACGCTCTTCTCCCTTGCCTCGCTCGCCGGACTGCTCGTGGCATTCTTAGTGTTCATCTCCACCCACGAGGCTACCTCGCCCAACTACAACTTGCTGTGGCTTCACCCGCTGCACATCGTCGCGGCAACAATGGTGTGGATAAAATCGGCAAAAAAAGTGGTAATGTGCTATCATTTTCTTAACTTTGCAGTGATTTTCCTCACCATGGCTCTGTGGGCGCTGCTCCCGCAGTGTGCCAACGCGGCGTTCTTCCCCCTAATGGGCTCACTCGCCGTGCGCTCCCTGAGCTATGTGGTGACAAACAAGCTACCGCGACAACGAAAATGAGACAACAAAAACTTCGCAAGGCGATTCTGCTCGTGGCTGCCTTCACGGTGGCCGTGACCTCAATGGCACAGCAGGTGCCTGCCGGTGAGAGCCGGCAGCAGCTCGTGGTGACCATTGTGGTCGACCAGCTGCGCACCGACTATGTGGAGCTTCTGCGCAACCGCTTCGGCAAGGACGGCTTCAACCGCCTCATCGACCGTGGCGCATTTATCGAGAACCTCCACTTCGACATCGTGCAGCCCGACATCGCCAATACCACCGCAATGCTCTTCACCGGCTCGTTCCCGGCCGTGAATGGCATCGCCGCCGAGAAAATCTACCGCTTCTCCACCCGGCAGCCCGATTTCTCGCTCAGCGACCCCGCCAAGATTGGCAATTTCACCAACGAGACTTTCTCCCCGGCAGCACTGCAAGTGTCGACCATCGCCGACGAGCTGCGTGCCGCCACTCAATTTGGCCTGGTGTACTCACTCGCCACCGACGCCCAGCAGGCTATCATCATGGCGGGACACGCCGCCAACAGCGCATTCTGGATTAGCGACATCGACGGCAAATGGGCCACCACCACCTACTACAAGGACGTGCCTAAGCCCGTGGCCGACTGCAACTACAGGCAGCCCCTTGCAACGCGCCTCGACACCATGTCGTGGTCGCCCTCGCTACGCCCGGAGCAATACTACGACATACCGTCGCACAAGCAGTACACCCGGTTCCGCCACACCTTCGCCAAGAACGACCGCGACCGCTTCGTGCGATTCAAGCACAGCCCGCTCGCCAATGGCGAGGTGGTGCGCATGGCCACCGAGTATATCTCAGCCCTGCGCCTCGGCAAGCGCGGAACCACCGACATGCTCTGCCTCGGCCTCACCGCCGCCCCCTACGACTTCTCGGGCGACGGCTGCAACATCATTGAGCTGCAAGACACCTACATAAAGCTCGACGCGCAAATAGCACACCTGCTGCACTCCATCGACACTGCCGTGGGGCTGCAAAATGCCGTGGTGGTGCTCGCCTCAACCGGCTATTTCACCGACAACTCCCCCTACGATGAGCGCTTAGGCATCCCCTCGGGCGAGTTCTTCCCCTCCCGCGCCATCTCGCTGCTCAACATGTACCTCATGGCCATGCACGGCAATGGCGAGTGGGTGAGCGGCTACTTCAATGGCAGCTTCTACCTCAACCGCGACCTTATCAAGACCAAGGGACTCGACCTGAGCTCGGTGCGCGCCAAGTCGAGCGAGTTCCTGCGCCAAATGAGCGGCGTGAGCGCGGCCTATAACTACGAGGAAATCCTCAACAACCCCTCGAGCGCCGAGGCTCACCGTCTGCACCGCTGCATGGTGCCGGCCGTGGCCGGCGATGTGACCATAGAGGTGGCTCCCGGCTGGCGCATAGTGGAGAATGAGCGCACCAAGCACAAGCAGGAGCGGCTGGTGCGCTACAATGCCATCAGCACCCCGGCATTCATCATAGCACGCGGCGTGGTGCCACGCCGCATCGCAGCGCCCGTGGAGGCCACAATCCTCGCCCCCTCGGTGTCGAGCATCTTCCGGGTGCGCCCCCCCAATCCGGCACGCGCAATGCCGCTTTCGCTCTACTGACACCCCTTATTGGCTCATTTTTGAGCCTCGCGGCACACTTAAATCTTCGTTTCATTTGCACAATTCTTTGCAAGATTGTATCTTTGCAAAATGTAATAGTGCTGCTTTGAGCGCGTTATGCCCCAAGCAGCCGTTTCAGCTAATAATAAAAACAACACTATACACTTAAATGGGATTTACTGATTTTATAAAATCACTGTTTGGCGACAAGTCTCGCCGCGACCTCAAGTCGATTATGCCCATAGTCGACAAAATCAAGGCCGTGTACCCTGAGATTGAGAAGCTGACCAACGATGAGTTGCGTGCCCGCATCGACGACGTGCGCAACACCCTCAAGGAGAGCGTGGCTCCGCAGCGCGAGAAAATCGCCGAGTTGAAACAGCACGTAGAAACCCTCGACTATGAGGAGCGTGAACCGGTGTGGGAAAAAATTGACAAGCTCGAAAAAGAGGTGCTCGAGGTGCTCGAGGTGAAGCTCGACGAGGTGCTGCCCGTGGTTTTCGCCGTGGTGAAGGACACCGCCCGCCGCTTCGCCCAGAATGAGCGCATCGAGGTCACCGCAACTCAATTCGACCGCGACCTCGCCGCCGCCGGAAAAGACTTCGTGGAAATCGACGGCGACAAGGCTATATATCACAACCACTGGATTGCCGGCGGCAACGAAGTGACATGGGACATGATTCACTACGATGTGCAGCTCATTGGCGGTATCGTGCTCCACAAGGGCAAAATCGCCGAGATGGCCACCGGTGAGGGTAAGACTCTCGTGGCCACGCTCCCGGTGTTCCTCAACGCCCTCACCGGCAACGGCGTGCATGTGGTGACGGTGAACGACTACCTCGCCAAGCGCGACTCGGAGTGGATGGGCCCGCTCTACATGTTCCACGGAATCTCGGTTGACTGCATCGACAAGACACAGCCCAACACCCCGCAGCGCCGCGCCGCATATAACTGCGACATCACTTTCGGCACCAACAACGAGTTTGGCTTCGACTACCTGCGCGACAACATGGCCACCACCCCCGAGGAGCTGGTGCAGCGCAAGCACAACTATGCCATCGTCGACGAGGTCGACTCGGTGCTTATCGACGACGCCCGCACGCCGCTCATCATCTCGGGTCCCGTGCCTAAGGGCGAGGACCAGATGTTCATGGACTACAAGAACAACGTTGAGCGCGTGGTCAACGCCCAGCGCAAGCTCGTCACCGAGCTGCTCGCACAGGCCAAGACTCTCATGGCAAGCGATGACCAGGAGAAGGTGAAGGAAGGCTCCCTGCTCCTCTACCGCGCTTTCAAGGGTCTGCCCAAGAACAGCGCCCTCATCAAGTTCCTGAGCCAGGAAGGCATAAAGCCCGCAATGCTCAAGACCGAGGCCTACTACATGCAGGACAACAGCCGCGAGATGCACATCGTCACTGACCCGCTCTACTTCGTCATCGACGAGAAGAACAACAGCGTGCAGCTCACCGACAAGGGTATCGACGTGCTCACCGGCACCACCAGCGACGCCACATTCTTCGTGCTCCCCGACATCGCCTCTGAGCTGTCGGCCGTGGAGAACGAGAAAATCACCGACGAGGAGAAGCTCGCCAAGAAGGACGCCCTCATGCAGAACTACTCAATCAAGGCCGAGCGCGTGCACACCGTGAACCAGCTCCTCAAGGCCTACACCATGTTCCAGCGCGACGTGGAATATGTGGTAACAGAGGACGGAAAGGTGAAAATCGTCGACGAGCAGACGGGCCGCATCATGGAGGGCCGCCGCTACAGCGACGGTCTGCACCAGGCAATCGAGGCCAAGGAGGGCGTGAAGGTGGAGGCTGCCACACAGACATTCGCCACCATCACCCTGCAGAACTACTTCCGCATGTATCACAAGCTCGCCGGCATGACAGGTACGGCCGAGACCGAGGCAGGCGAGTTCTGGGACATCTATAAGCTCGACGTGGTGACCATCCCCACCAATAAGCCTGTGGCCCGCGTGGATATGGACGACCGCGTGTACAAGACCAAAAAGGAGAAATACAACGCCGTGATTGAGGAAATCGAGGAGATGGTGAAGCAAGGCCGCCCGGTGCTCGTGGGAACCACCTCGGTGGAAATCTCGGAGCTCCTGAGCCGCATGCTCACCATGCGCCGCATTCCTCACAATGTGCTCAATGCCAAGCTGCACCAGCGCGAGGCCGAAATCGTGGCACAGGCCGGCCGCAAGGGCGTGGTGACCATAGCCACCAACATGGCGGGCCGTGGTACCGACATCAAGCTCACCCCCGAGGTGAAGGAAGCCGGCGGCCTTGCCATCATAGGCACCGAGCGCCACGAGTCGCGCCGTGTGGACCGCCAGCTGCGTGGCCGTGCCGGCCGCCAGGGCGACCCGGGCTCGTCGGTGTTCTATGTGTCGTTTGAGGACACGGTGATGCGCCTCTTCGCCTCCGACCGCGTGGTGAAAATGCTCGACCGCCTCGGCTTGAAGGACGGTGAGCGAATTGAGGCCCCCATGGTGACACGCTCCATTGAGAACGCACAGAAGCGCGTGGAGGAGAACAACTTCGGCATTCGCAAGCACCTGCTCGAATACGACGACGTGATGAACGCCCAGCGCAACGTGATCTACACCCGCCGCCACCACGCCCTCATGGGCGAGCGCATAGGCATCGACATAATGAACATGCTCTACGACAGCGTGGAGGACATGGTCGACAGCTTCGGCGCCCCCGAGGACTACCAGGAGTTCCGCATGAAGGTCTTCACCGTGTTTGCAATCGACATGCCCTTCACCGAGACCGAGTATCGCAGCCTCGACCGCAAGGACATGATCGACAGCCTCTACCGCGCCGCCGTGGCAGCCCTGCGCCGCAAGGGCGAGCGCATGGCCGAGGTGGCACTGCCAGTGTTCCGCAGCATCGTGGAGCAGCACGGCGCCAAGGGAATGGTGCGCGTGCCTATCACCGACGGCAAGCGAGTGTTTGGCATCACGGTAGATGTGGAGGAAAGCATCAATACTGAGTGCAAGAACATCGCCAAGGCATGGCAGAAGGCAATTCTGCTCATGTCGATCGACGAGTCGTGGAAAGAGCACCTGCGCGAGCTCGACCAGCTGCGCCAGTCGGTGCAGAACGCCAGCTACGAGCAGAAGGATCCCCTCTTGATCTACAAGCTCGAGTCGTTCAACCTCTTCAAGACGATGCTCAGCACCATGAACAACAAGGCCATTGCGATGCTCATGCGCGGCCAGATTCCCGTGCAGCCCGCCGAGCAGCAGCAACAGGCTCAGCAGCCCGCCGCACAACAGCAGCAGCCCACCCAGCAGCCGCGCCCGCAGCAGCCACAGGTGAGCCAGGCCCGCGAGATGCCGCGCCGCCCGCAGCAGCAGTACACCGAGAGCCGCGAGAGCTATCCCGGAGCCGCCGAGCAGCGAGCAGCAATGCAGGGCAGCCACCAGCAGCGCCGCCCCACGCAGCCACTGCGCGTAGGCCCGAAGGTGGGACGCAATGACCCCTGCCCCTGCGGCAGCGGCAAGAAATTCAAGGATTGCCATGGCAAGAACGCCTAAAGCATAACCCCAAAAGAGGAACCGAGGGGGAGCATCGTGGTGCTGCTCCCCCTCGCCTTTCCCTTCCACCTCACTCGCCATAATTCTGCCAAAATCACTACTTTCACCTTGATTTTAGCATTTTCTATAATAGCAATCTTTGTTTTATTTGATGAGTTCTACAGTCCATCCCATGCTAAGTGAGGTGCTTATTTTATCAAGCATTTTCTTTTTATCTTTAGTGTTGCCGTGCGTTAACACATAAAGTCCAGGTTCCACTTCCTGCTGAGCATGGCCGTACTTATTGTCCTTAGATGTAGAAACAATATTGATTCTACAAAAACGAATAACCATACAGCCTGCATCTCATACCGAGGGTTGAGTCGATTACAGATGAGAGC
>CAMGFF010000086.1 GCA_946055125.1 uncultured Prevotellaceae bacterium
CCTGCCGAGGCGCGGCAATGGCTCGCCGACTCCTGCTTCTCCCTCACCGCCGATGCTGCCGGCACTGTCGCAGCCATTCCCACTGCCCACGAGGCTGAGGTGGCATTGCTGCGCTCCACTGTGCGCGTGCTGCACGCCGGGGTGGGGATAGCCACGCTCAAGGGTCGCGACGCCGTGCCGGCTCACTCACTCGCCCTTAGCACCGCCCTCAGCCCTGAGGCATTCCCTCGCTGCGAGGTTGATTATGCCACCGCCATCGCCTGTCTGCGTGGCGAGAGCATCACCCTCCCCACGGCCCCGCGAGGCTTTGTGCTGATCACCCACCGCGACCTGCCCATAGGCTTCGCCAAGAACCTCGGCTCCCGTGCCAACAACCTCTACCCCCGCGAGTGGCGCATCAAGAGCACCCACCTCCCGGCAACCCCACCCGCCATCATTCCCCTACTATAATTTCAATACAGCTTTTACCCCCGACCCGATTATACCACAAGAGGCTGCTTCGCTTTCGCGAGGCAGCCTCTTGATATCACGTTGTGTGTGTGGTTTGTGCTGTTACTTCACTGTGCAAGTGTAGGGGATTGTGCTCAGGTCGAGGCGCACGTGCTTCTTGCCTGCGCCCGGAGTGGCAAGGTTGCTGCCATCCTGGGCAAGGTTGTCGAGTGAGCCTCCCAGGTTCACAGCCCAGTCGTCGTTGGCGCGGAATTTCCACTCGCCGGCGGCTGCAAACTCTATGTCGCCTTCCCACACGAGCATCTTGTCGTCGGTTGCGGTGAGGGCGGTAGAGCCGTTCCAGCCATTGGGGGTAGCGTCGCCAATCACACCGATTGTAGTCACCTGATATAGTGAGTAGGTGAGAGCAGCGGTGCTGACTGAGCACCAGTAAAGGCCGGCTGCAGAAACCATCAGGTTGCCTGCACCACCATCGGCAGAGAGTGTTCCTTCAGCTGCACCCGCACCATAGTTGGTGTGGTTCCAATCGGGAGCGTTGGAGAACTTGAACTCTCCCTCGAGATAAGCATAGCCGAAGTAGTCGGCATAGTTGCTTGTGTAGAGGCGCTGTGAGTTTGCCTGATTCCAGCTATTCGAGCCACCCGGAGTGTAGAGATAATCTATAGCCGAAGTGAATGCGTAGGTGCCTTCCTCCATATTGATGGTGAGCAGGAGCTGTCCGGCAGTCTTCAGGCAGCCTGCACCCGGATCAACGCCGTTGAGTTTCGGAACAATCATACCCTCGGTAGCCTCGTCGCCGTTCTCGGCAGGGCCATACTGTGAATAGTCGGCATCTACCCAGTTGCCATTTAAGAAAGTTGACTCGGGAACTATCTTCCACCACCATCCGGCAGCAGCTTCTTCTTCGCTCACGTCAACCTTGAGGGTGAACACAGGATTGTCGTAAGCATCGCCTGTGTGGTCAAACTTCACAGCCTCGGCTACCGACCATCCGTTGATTGTGCCAAGCAAGTAGTAATTATCCTCAATCTTGAGGTCGCTCGGATAGGGAGTTACGGTGACATTGGCATTGCCAATGAAGTACTCCGGTCCACCTACGCGCACAAATGAGTAGGTGTTCTTTTGCATCCATGCCTGGAAGCGCACATACACTTCCTTGGCCTTGGGGCTGCGGCCCACTACGTTGAGATAAGCCTCCTGTATGTCCGACGCAAGCGCAGTCACCTTGTTGTCGGCAATAGTGGTGTTGACTTCGGCAAACTTGGCGAAATCCTGAGTCTTCGAAAGCTCCATCACGAATATCAGCTTGGTGCCTGCGGGGAGATTCTTCACTTCGGTGACGTCGAAGAGAGGCACAGTGTCGTTAGCCTCGTTGATTGCCTTCAGGTCGATTGCAGCAGGAAGCTTCTGCTCAATAGTGATGCAATTATCCTCCACGAGTGGCTCCTGTGGGTTGGTTTGTGGCAGAGCCTCTACCCAGTCCTCCTCACACGAAGCAAGACCGAGGCTGAGAGCTGCCATCAACATTATACTTAATTTTTTCATATTGAATTCAATGTTTTAATTCGATTTAACGTTGCTGTTAACTTTTCTCGGAATGATTTACTTCTGCTCAAAGAGAACAGTTCCATCGTTGATGTTCACGGTGATTTCAACCTTGCCACCGGCCCAAGTCGGGTCTTGCCAGCTACCCTTTCCGTCCATTGCAGCTCCTTCATAGATGCCATCGGTGAACGCGATTTCCACGGCAGCATCATCGGCCTGCGAGCCGAATGAATCAGCGTCCCAGCCGGTAAGGGCTTTGTAGAAGCGGAACTGGAACTTGCCTTCGGGAATGTCGAATGTTCCGGTGTAGTTGCCGTCGTCGGCCATGTCGTAGAGCTTCCAGTCCTCATAGTGAGAAGCATTGTCCTCGCTCGGGCCAACCCAGCCTTCGGGTGCACCTACAAGGTAGATGAACTTCTTGTTGCTCACGTCAACGCCACCAACCTCAAATTTCACTGTCATGGTGTTCATGTTCACGGTAATCTTCACCGAGCCACCTGCGAAGTCGGGCACGTTGTAGCTACCCTTACCCTTCACGATAGAGCCTGTGTAAACGCCATCGGCATCGAGCTCAATATCCACCGGGTTGTCATCAACTTGAATACCATAGGAGTCATTGTCCCAACCGGTAAGAGCGGTGTAGAAGCGGAACATGAACTGACCGGCAGGAATATCGAATACGCCACTGTAGATATTCGAGCCGATAGCCTCGCTGCTCTCATAGAGGCGCCATGCTGCATAGTGGTCCTTATTGCCTTCTGTCGGGCCGCTCCAGCCTTCGGGTGCACCTACGAGGTAGATATATCCCGGCAACTCGAGTGCGAAGAAACCCTTCACTTTCTCAAGGCATACCACATTCGATTCAATGCTTGTCTCCTCATAGTCGAGAATCTGGGCACGAAGGCGGAAATACACGTCGCGGGCGGGTTCGTCGGTGTAGTCGTCCTCGCTGGTCACGCCACGGAGCTTGCATATTGCCTGTGCTATTTCCAAGGCATTCACATCCATGTCGCACGAAGAGTAGGCCTCCTCAAGCTCAATGAAATCGGTAAACTCACTCTGGAGCGACACCTGCACATAGTAGGAAGCTGCGGCCGCAAAGCCATAGTCGGGCTGCGAGCAAGTGAGGTTCACTGTAAGAGTGTTAAGCAAGTCGATATACTGCTTCTGGAAAACAGGATTGTTCAAGACGAATTTCGTCGGTTTTTGAAGAACGGGGTTCTCCGTTTCCGGGCCGTTACATGATACTGCCGAAAGCACCAGCCCGAGAATACCGAACAGAATATAATTAAATCTTTTCATTTCGTTTCAGTAATTAAAAGTTTATACACTTCTTATTCTTCATTAGTAGCCTATGTTCTGCTTGAAATCGGGCTGTGAGGCTATCACGTTGCTCGGTATCGGGAACACATTCATGTAGTCGGGGAAATCGGAACCCTCAGGCTCGCCATACTTCCAGCTCCAGTTGTAGCCCTTGGCAAACTTGCCAAAGCGGACGAGGTCGGTGCGACGAACGTTCTCCCAGTAGAGCTCACGGCAGCGCTCGTCGAGAATCTCATCGAGCGATAGGTCGGTAGTGGTGTAGGCCGGAACACCAGCACGCTCACGCACGTAGTTGATATATTCAAGTCCCTTGGCCAGGTCTGCACCACCGCGCAGAGCACACTCGGCATACATTAAGTAAACGTCGGCAAGGCGGATAAGCGGAAGGTCGGTGTTGGGGAACTTGGTGATGTCGCTCTTGTTCATCGATCCGGTGGAATAGTCGCCACATTCAAGGTTGGTAAACTTAACCACAGCATAGCCGTCGGTAAACTCCGAGAACTTGGTGTTTTCCTTGTTGAAGCCACGGTCTTCCTTGCACCACATCGACCAGCGCACGTCCTGCGGATTGGCGGCAAACTTGTCGGAGAACTCGGGAGTGGCGTGCATACAGCCCCACTGTTGATTCAAGCCGTAGTCCTCACAATTCATATATGCCTTTCCGTCGTCAACGGTCTTGTAGGCAGCAGCACAAAGGAATGTGGTGCCACCGTAGGGCTGGGTGTTGGTTGCATCGTAGGCGATACCCCAAAGAATCTCGTTCTCGTTGCTTCCACCGGGCATAAAGCCATCGTTATCGCCGCAGAAGAGCCACAGATAGTGCTGAGCAAGACCTGTGCCCTTAAAGCCTGTGCCTTTGTGGCGAGCAATGATGTTTTCGCAGCACTGTGCGCACTTGTCCCATGCCGATTTGCCGGTGAACACCTCGGCATTGAGGTAGAGGCGGGCGAGAAGTGCCTCGGCTCCGTCCTTGCCCACACGGCCATATTTGGGCTGCTCGTCGCTCATCTTCGAGATGATGTCCTGAAGCTCGCTCTCAAGCCAGTTGTAGAGCTCCACGCGGCTCTTCTGCACGGGGGCAGTGCCGGGTGCGTCGGCCTCGGTGATGAAACCACCCATACCAAACATATCCACAATATTGTAGTAGCTCATTGCACGCAGGGTGCGGGCCTCAAGGGCCATCTGGGCAAACTGCTCGGCATTGCCCACAAGGCGCAGGAAGTCGTTGCAGATTGCAATGTGAACGTACATGCGGCTGTAAGTACCGAAGATATTGGCGTTACCCTTACTCCAAGTGTTGGTCACAAGGTCGAATACGCCCTCATCGGGCCATATCCACTTCGACTCGTCGGTGGTAAACTCGTTGAGCATGTAGATGCCACGGGTGTACTGGCTCGTTCCGCCGTCAAGTCCCGAAATGTCGGACGCTCCATCAGGGCCATACTGGCCCGACACTGCCATGCCCGAGTAGCACTTTGCAAGCACTGCCTCATATTGCTCGGGAGTGAGGTTACCGGCAGTGATAGTATTCGGGTCGTTAGGCATAAGGTCCAAATCGCCTACGCAGGAAGTGGCGCCTACGGCCATGGCTGCGCATAAAACCGAAAATATTTTTGTCTTATATGATTTCATTTCTATAATTCCTTTTTAATTGTGTGAAACACCTCAACCGTCATTAGAAAGTAGCTACTACACCAAGAGTACCGGTGATAGAGCGAGGATAAACGTCGCGGTCGATACCGTCGTAGTTCTCGGGATCAAGTCCTTTGTATTTTGTGATTACGAAAGGATTCTGCACTGCACCATACACGCGCAGGCGGAGCTGGTTGCCCAGCAGGCCGGGCCAGGTGTAGCCAAGGGTGATGTTGTCGCAGCGGAGGAAGCTGGCGTTGCGCACCCAGTAGTCGCTCTTCTGCACACCGATTGTAGAGTTCTTGGTTCCGGTAAAGTAGTAACCGCCGGCATCGATAAGGTTGTTCACCTTGTCGTTCTTGTAGCAGTTGTCGATATTGGAGTTGCCGGCGATAGCATCGGCATACACGTAGTTGCCCAAGTTGGCACGGAGCGAGAAGCCGAAGTCCCAATTCTTCCAGTTGAATGTATTGCCAAAGGTCATAGTCACCTTCGGGTCTTTGCTGTAGCGAATGCGGCGGTCGTCGTCGTTGATTACGCCATCACCATTCTGATCTACATATACGCCCTCCTTTGGGTTGCCGTTCTCGTCGTATACCTGCTCGAAGAGGAAGAACGAGAATGCGGGATAACCCACTGCGTGAACCTGGCAAGTACCGCCTGTTCCGGCCGAGTAGCCACCCACTTCCACGTAGGAGCCGTCGTTGTTGAGCTTGGTGATTTTGTTCTTGTTGTAGGCCACGTTGTAGTTGAGCGTCCAGGTGAAGTCCTTGGTAACAACCGGGCGAGCAGTGATTGAGAACTCAACACCTTGGTTCTCCAGCGTACCGATGTTCTGGTTCATCATGTTGGTGGTAGCCGAACCAACGGGTACCGTCACGAAGCTCAAGAGGTCCTTCGACTCACGGAAGTAGTAGTCGATGCTGGCAGTGATGCGGTTGTTGAGGAATGCGAAATCAAATCCGGCGTTCCAGGTAGTGGTCTCCTCCCACTTGATATTGGGGTCGTAACCTGCCGGATAGAGAGTGCTGATGTAGTTGAGAGATGAACCCCAAGGATAGTGCGAACCCTGAACCGACTGGATGTAGGTGGCAAGGTAGGGATAGTAGCTGTCGCCAATGTCCTGCTGACCTGTTACACCCCAGCCTAAGCGGAGCTTCCACTCGTTCATCACGTCCTTCACATTGCTCATCCAAGCCTCATCGGTAATCTTCCATCCGAGGGCTACCGATGGGAACACGCCCCAGCGGTTGTCCTTGCTGAATCGCGAAGATGCGTCGCCGCGCACGGTGGCTGTGAGCAGGTAGCGGCCACAGAGGGTGTAGTTCAAGCGGCCGAAGAATGAGAGCAGCTGCAGGTGAGTGGCCCACTTGGTGGTCTCGGGATTAGTCCATGTGGTGCCAATGCGCTGAGTGCCTTCGGAGAGCACATACACGTCTCTGTAAGTGCCATCCTCGTTTACTATCTGGTTCTGGCCATTAAGAGTGCCCTTGGCGATAGTGAAGCCATTAGTTGTGAACTCAGTTCCGTTGTTCCAGCCATCGCGGTAGAAGCGCTGCCAAGAGTAACCGGCTGTTACGTCGAAGTTCGACTTGATAGCCTCAACCTCCTTCTTGTAGTTCATGTAGAAGTCGAGAAGGGTGTTGCTCTTAAACTGCTCAATGTGCTGGTATGTGCCGGCACCGTCGTTGTGGTTGCTGTCCCAGGCAGTAGGCGAGTTGGGAGTGAGGTAGATGTTCTCCTTCGACTTGCTCACGTCGTAACCGAGGTTGAGGTTAAGATGGAGGTCGGGGAGCCACTTCAATGCGTAGTCAATCTGCAGGTTACCATTGCTGCGGAGCACGGTGGCCTTGTCGTCCTTGTCGCTTGCTACTGCAATGGGGTTGTTCACACCATTGGTGTTGAAGGCTGCGCCGTTCATCTGCGAGTAGTAGCCGTTCCACAGCTTGTAGCCGGCAAGAGAGCCGTCGCCCATCACGTCGTTGTTGTAGATGGGAGCCGAGGGATCCATGGTCACTGCACCGCCCACAGCACCGCTGTTGGAGAACTGGTTCTTCACCCAGTAGCCCTTGGCGTTGGCGTTCACTTTGAGGCGACCCTCAAGGAACTCGGGAGTGAGAGTGAAGCCCACGGTTGCGCGGTCCATCTTCGAGTTGATGAGGATACCTTGATTGTTGGTGTAGGTCACCGACACGCGATAGGGAAGGAAGCCGGCTGTTCCACCCACGCTCAGGTTGTAGTCCTGCGAGAGAGTGGTGCGGAGCACCTGGTCCTGCCAGTTGGTGTTCTGCTTGCCATACTTGGTGATGTTGCCATTCATGAGAGCGACGGGCTTGCTGTCGGCGCCAAAGTTCTGTGTGAGCACCTCGAGAAGAGCGTCGGTCGAGAGCGACTTGTAGGTCTTGCGGGCCGACTCCACCTTGAAGTTGGCGGTGAAGTTCACCTGTGGCTTGCCCTTCTTACCCTTCTTGGTGGTGATGATGATCACACCATTCGATGCACGCGAACCGTAGATTGCGGTTGCCGAGGCATCCTTGAGGATAGTCATGTTCTCGATGTTGTCCGGGGCAATCATTGAGAGGGCGTTGCCCATTCCCTGTACGCCTGAGTTGTCGAGGGGCACTCCATCGACCACGATAAGCGGGTCGTTGCTTGCGTTGAGCGACGAGCCACCACGCACGCGGATTGTACCTCCTCCCTCAGGGCCGCCGGTAGCGGTTACAACCACACCAGGAGCCTGACCCACGAGGAGGTCCTGTGCCGATGTGGCAAGACCGGCCTGAATTTCGCTCGGCTTCACGGTGTTCACCGAGCCGGTTGCGTCGTTTTTCTTCACAGTACCGTAACCGATGGCTACTACCTCATCGAGCACGAGGGAATTCTCCTTCATCACGATGCGGAGCGACTTCTGTCCGTTCACGGCAACGTTTTGGGTCTCATAACCCACATAAGATACCACCAGTGTGGCCTTGGAGTCGACGGTGAGCTGGAAGTTTCCGTCGAAATCTGTTGCGGCACCTGCTGTTGTACCTTGCGGTATAACACTCGCACCGATAAGGGGCTCACCGGTACCATCGACAACCGTACCTTGTACGGTAATCTTCTGCGCTAAAGCAGGAAAGGCAAGACACAATGCAAAGAGCATCACTATCCATGCTTTCCGGTTCATCTGAAAACAAATGTTCTTCATGCAAGAATGTTTTTAGTTTTACATTTGGGTTTATATTACAATT
>CAMGFF010000087.1 GCA_946055125.1 uncultured Prevotellaceae bacterium
CATGTTCACGAAATCTTTTATAGGTGTTAATAATTTTGATTTATTCTGTCCCACTATAAATTGTTGTTGTCGCGAGAAAGCATGACCATAAGAGTCAGGCAGTCATTTAGTCACAAGCCTCTTTCTCATGTGCAAAGTTAGCACTAATTTTGAGATATTTATCAAAAAACACACCAAAAAAAGCACTCTCCCACGAATAATCGATAAATTTGCACATATATTCCCGATTTTTCCCTCAATTTGCACAGCCCGCCACATGGGCTGCCACAGCCAAAAAAGCCATCATATCCCCCACCGACACACAAAAAAGCTAAGACAGCTCATCGCCACCTTAGCCCATTTACTTACAAGGCCCAAAGCTCACTTCCGTGCATCCACAGCCTTGCGGATGTCGGCGAAAATGTCGTCGATTGAGCCGGAGCCGTGAATGGCTGCGTATAGCCCTTCGGCCACATAGAAGTCGCGCAGGGGCGATGTCTGACTGTGGTACACCTCAAGTCGCTTAGTGATCGTCTCCAGGTTGTCGTCGCTGCGTCCCGACTCCTTGCCGCGCTTCACGAGGCGGTCAATCAGCTCCTCATCGGGCACCTCAAGGCCAATCACCACATTCACCTGCGAGCCACGCTCGGCGAGCATCACCTTCAAGGCCTTGGCCTGCTCAATTGTACGGGGGAAGCCGTCGAATATCACGCCATTGCGCGTGGCATCGGCGTTCTTGTCGAGTACATCGGCAAGAATGTTAATCATCAGTTCATCGGGTATCAGCTTACCATCACTGATGTAGCTGTCGGCAATCTTGCCAAGCTCAGTGCCGCGCTTAATGTGGTCGCGGAGCACATCGCCCGTGGAGATATGATACAGTCCATAGTTTGCAATGAGGCGCTCACTCTGAGTGCCCTTGCCGGAGCCCGGGGCTCCGAAAATTACCAAATTAAACATAGTAAGATATCTTTAGTAGTATTGAATTTCATATTTTCCCAAAAACCTCTCACCCCTAACCTCTCACCTAAGAAACACCTCTTACCTAAACACCTCTTTACTTCTCCTCCAGCACGAAGATGTCGCTCAGGTCGCGGGCCATTCCGTCGAGGTCGAGGCCGTAGCCTATGATGAACTTCGAGGGTATCTCAAAGCCCACATAGTCGGGCTTCGCCGTCGTGCGCAGCGACTCAGGCTTGAAGAGCAGGGTGGCAAACTTGATGCTCGCGGGGTTGCGCTTCTGCAGCGACGCTATCATCTTCTCGGCCGTCACGCCCGTGTCCACTATATCTTCTATTATCACAACATTGCGGCCCGTGATGTCCTCACTCAAGCCTATCAGCTCATTCACCACACCTGTGGAGCTGGTGCCGTCGTACGACTTATAGCGCATAAACGTTATCTCCGACTCGGGCATGCGGCACGCCCTGAACAGGTCGGCGGCAAACACAAACGCCCCGTTGAGCACACAGATAAAGAGCGGCGCTTCTTTCCCCGCAAAGTCGCGGCGTATTTCCTCGGCCACGCGCTCCACTTGCCGGGCTATCTCCTCTCGCTTCAAATATGGGACGAAGTGCATCCCTTTTATCGTTACTCTTTCCATTTATGTGGTTGGATAAAATTTTCACAAAATTACTAAACATTACAATTCCACGCAACACTTTTCCCCTCTTTTTTCACCCTCCCACGCCAACAAATCACAACAAATCGCTTTCTTCGTTCACCGCCATCCTGCCTATTCTTCTCTGTCTTAACTTGATTTGCGGAAATTACCCATGGCATTCTCCGCACTTTTTGCGGATAATCGGAGTCTTTTTCTCCGCAACGACTTGGCGGTTTGCGGTTTTATGGCTATCTTTGCCCACACTCACGGTAAACTATCAACTCTATGGCACAAATGTATCTATGGCAGGATGAGCAATGGCCCGCAATGAGCTTCGACAATGCAGAACTTGCCCCGCTACTGGCCGAGGTGAACGCGCTTCGCGGCCGGCTGGCGGGCGCGATGATGATGTGCGGACTAAGGGAAAAGTGCGACTCCATGCTCTCAGCTATGACCCTCGAGGTGAGCGGCTCGGCCGAGATTGAGGGTGAGCGTCTTAACCGCGACAGTGTGCGCTCGTCTATTGCCCGCCAACTGGGGCTCGACCACGCCGGGCTGCCGGTGCCCGACCACTACACCGAGGGCGTGGTGCAGGTGATGCTCGATGCCACACACAACTTCAGGCAGGAGCTGTCGCCTCAGCGCCTCTTTGGCTGGCACGCAGCCTTGTTCCCCACTGGCTACAGCGGAATGTACCGCATCACCGTGGGCGCGTGGCGCACTGGCAGTGAGGCTATGCAGGTGGTGTCGGGCGCAATGGGAAAGGAAAGGGTGCACTTCGAGGCTCCGCCAAGCGAGGCGGTGGAAGATATGATGTCCGACTTCCTGCAATGGGTCAACGACGAGAGCAACGGCATCGACCCCATTGTGCGTGCCGCCGTGGCTCACCTGTGGTTTGTCACCATTCACCCTTTCGACGACGGCAACGGGCGCATTGGCCGCACTATCACCGAGTGGCTGCTCGCTCGCGCCGATGGCTCGCCTCAGCGTTTCTACAGTCTTTCGGCCGAAATACTCAACCACCGAAACGACTATTACAGTCATCTCGAGAAAGCTCAGAAGGGGTCGCCCCGCGTCACCGAGTGGGTGCTCTGGTTCCTGTCGGCGCTCAGGCAGGCTCTGCTCTCGGCTATCGCTACCACTACCCGCATTTCGCTGAAAATGCGCTTCTGGGACGCTAACCGCAACACCCAGCTCAACGACCGCCAGCGCAAGGTAATCAACCGCCTCCTCGACGGCTTCGAGGGCAATCTCACGTCATCGAAGTGGTATAAGATTAACCACTGCTCGCAGGACACGGCCTCGCGCGACATCAACGACCTAATCGCCAAGGGCATCCTGCAAAGGGCTCCGGGCTGTGCAGGCCGTAGCACTCACTATCAATTGTGCCTTCCGAGTGTGTGATATTTCGGGGTTTTTGTGTATCTTTGCAGCGTTTTTGCAAGCTTATTTTTTTATGGAAAAGATTTATCTCGATAATGTGCTGCCGCGAGTGTTTGCCGGGCGCCACGACTCACGCAGCGAGGTGTGGCTGCGCCAAGTGTGCTTAGAGCGTGGCAAGTGCTATCTCATCTCGGCCGAGAGCGGAACGGGCAAGTCGTCGCTGTGCAGCTACCTCTATGGCTTCCGCTCCGACTACTCGGGCTCTATCGCATTCGACGGCGCCGACATCCGACCCCTCGGCGTGGCCCAATGGTGCCGCCTGCGCTCACGCCACATCGCCTACTTGCCACAGGAGCTGCGCCTCTTCCCCGAACTGACTGCCATGGAGAATGTGGAGCTGTGCAACCGCCTCACGGGCTTTAAGTCGCGCGAGGCTATCCTCTCGCTCTTTGAGGCGCTTGGCATTCCCGACAAGGTGGACAGCCCGGTGGGCCGCCTCTCTATCGGCCAGCAGCAGCGCGTGGCTATTATCCGCACTTTGTGCCAGCCTTGCGACTTCATTCTCCTCGATGAGCCGGTGAGCCACCTCGATGCCGCCAACAATGCCATTGTGGCCGGTCTCGTCACCGCCGAGGCACGCGCCCATGGCGCCGGCATAATCTCGACCTCGGTGGGAAATAATGTGATGATTAATGTGGATAAAGAACTGAAACTATGATGCACTCTTCAAGCAGCAACGGTATTATGTGGAGGCTCCTCCGCAAGAACATAAGCGCAAGCCAGCTCTCGGGCTTCGCTATCGCCAATCTCATTGGCCTCTCTATCGTGATTCTCGCCGTGCAATTCTATGCCGACGTGCGCCCCGTGTTCGACGACGACGACAGCTTCATCAGCCGCGACTTCCTCGTGGTGACCCAGAAGGTGACGGGCATGGGGGCGATGCTCGGCTCCTCGTCGCAGTTCTCACAGGCCGACATCGCCGACCTCGAGGCTCAGCCGTGGGTGCGAAAGGTGGGTCGTTTCTCCTCAAGCGCCTACTCGGTGCGTGCCTCGGTGGGTTTGGGTGGCGGCGGCCGAAGCCTCAGCAGCCAGATGTTTTTTGAGTCGATCCCCTCGGAGTTTATCGACGTGGAGTCGGACGACTGGCGTTTCGACCCGGCGCACCCGGTGGTGCCGGTGATCGTGTCTAAGGACTATCTCTCGCTCTACAATTTCGGCTTTGCCGCCGCTCAGGGCTTGCCTAAGATTAGCGAGGGAATGATTGGCATGATTCCCCTGCAATTCTCCCTCTCGGGAGCTGGCCGCAACGAGGTGCTGCCGGGGCGAATAGTGGGCTTCTCAAGCCGCCTCAACACCATTGTGGTGCCTGAGGACTTTATGCGCTGGAGCAACGACCGCTATGCTCCGGGCGTGACCGCCGCTCCCTCGCGCCTCATAGTGGAGGTGAACACTCCCGGCGATGTGAAAATCGCCCAATATATGGAGGACCACGGTTATGAGATTGCCGGCGACAAGCTCGACAGTGGCAAGGCTAATTATTTCCTCACCGTCACCACCGGCATTGTGATTGCCGTGGGGGCGCTCATCAGTCTGCTGTCATTCTTCGTCCTTATGCTGAGTATCTACTTACTGCTGCAGAAGAATATGCGCAAGCTCCAGGATCTCTTGCTGCTGGGCTACACTCCGGCGCAGGTATCGGCCCCCTACATTCGCCTTGTCGTGGCCATCAATGCCTCGGTGCTTGTGCTCGCTGTGCTGCTCATGATTGCTGCCCGTGCCGCCTATCTGCCCATGCTTGAGGCTCTTGGCGCATCGGGCGGCTCACTGCTCGCCTCCATCGCCGTGGCAGTGCTTGTGATGGGCCTCATCACACTGGGCAACGTCGCCGCCATCTCCCGCCGCATCTCCACCCTCTGGCGCCAAGAGCAATAATATCAGTTAGGAGTTATTAGTTAGGAGTTTCTATCAGTTAGGAGTGAGGAGTTAGGAGCTATTTCAGTTAGGAGTGCCAAAATCCAAACTCCCAAACTGATAGAAGCTCCTAACTCCTCACTCCTCACTAATAACTCCTAACTGATAGAACTGAATTGCGTGGCATCGACCTTGCAGATGGGGCAGTGGTAGTCGGCGGGGATTTCGCCCTCAAACTCGGCCACATAGCCGCACAGGTTGCAGCGATAGCGGCGCTTGGCGCTCTTGGGCGCTTCTTTCACCTCATCGCGCTCGGCCACATAGGTGGGCGCGGTCTTCGGTGCCTTGCCTTTCACCACGCGGTGGTAGTAGTCGTAGGTCATGGGGGTGCCTTCGCCCTTCACTGTGTCCACAAGGCGTGCCAGCACCACCATGTGCGTCTCGCCGTCAATAAAGTTGAGCGCGTCGAGAATGAGGCGGCCGGCAAAGCGTCCTTTCACAAGCGGTGCGCCCTCCACCACGTCGTAGCCATAGTCGGCATACTTATCCACGTTGCGGCTTGAGCAGAAGCCAAATTGCCCTATCACGCCCGGGTCGCTGTCCTCGGCAAGTATCGAGAGCGAGAAGCGCGGGTTGCGCTTGATGGCCTCAAGGGTATAGTTGTTCTTGTTGAGCGAGATGGCAAGAATCGGGTTCTCGCTCGTCACCTGGAAGCAGGTGTTGATGGTGCAGCCCACGGGGCGCTCGCCATCCATGCAGCCCACCACGTAGAGTCCGTAGCTGAGCTTGAATAACACGGTTATATCCATAAGTGTAGTTTTTGTTTTTTCCCAACAAATATAGCGCATTTTTCACTCTCGCGCCAAATTTTATCCAATAGATTTTTTCTATCACACCGTGCAAAAAACGTCAAAGGAGGCGCGTCGTCGCGACGCACCTCCTTGCCATACCTGAATGTGGTAGTATAGTTTGTGGTAGTATAATCAGTGGTGCAGCGTGTTGTCGCCGCACCACTTGTGATTTATTACAGAATGCGGCCAATCACCTCGTTGCGGATATTAGCGCCGGTGCTTGTGCCGTTGGCTGTTACCACGAGGTATCCGGCAATAATGCCTACATTGTGATGTCCCTTAACCACTGCGCCATCAATCGTCAAGTTCTTCACTGTGGCGCCGTTGAGCCAGCCAAACAATCCGGTAGCGCAATTTTCATCGGCCGAATCATTTTTATGTAGAATTTTTTTATAAGCAAGCAATTTTTAAAAAAATAATCACAGAGAAAGGAAGAAAAAACAAAAAAAATGAGAGGGGGTGTGCCGGGATATTGGCACACCCCCTCTCAGGGTTGAGTGGTTGGGATATTGGAGTGTTTCTTTATCAAGCGTTCTTCATATCGGCCTTATTGGCACGGCGCTTGGTGATGAGGTAGGCAGTGGGAGCTGCAACGAAGAGCGAAGAGCAAGTACCTACTATTACACCAAGAAGCATTGCGAATGTGAAGCTGCGGATAGTCTCACCACCGAGCACGAAGATGCAGAGGAGCACGAGCAGTGTGCTCACCGATGTCATGATCGTACGTGCAAGGGTGCTGTTGAGTGAGCTGTTGAATGTGGTGAGCTGATCCTGCTTGGGATAGAGAGTGCGGGTTTCGCGCACGCGGTCGAATACCACCACGGTGTCGTTCACCTGATAACCAATCACGGTGAGGATAGCGGCGATAAACGTCTGGTCAATCTCCATAGAGAATGGGAAGAGACCATAGAGTGAGTAGAAGCCGATGATGATGAATGCTGTGAAGGCTACGGCTGCAAGAGCACCCACTGAGAATGCCACGTCGCGGAAGCGGACGAGGATGTAGAGTGCCATTGCGATGAGCGAGAAGAACACTGCCCAGCAAGCCTCGCGGGTCATATCCTCGGCGATAGCCGGACCCACCTTTTCGGTCGAAACCACGCCTACGCTCTCATTCGATACGCTGAAGTCGGCATAGTCCATAGTGCCAAGGTCGCTCTTGAGTCCCTCATAGAGCTTGCCCATAATCTCATCGTCGATTGTCTCGTCGTTGGAGTCAATCTTATAGTTGGTGGAGATGCGCACCTTGGTGTCGTTGTCGATAGTGATAACGCTGAGCGAAGCATCGCCAAAGAGCGGAGCAAGCTGAGCCTGGAGGTCGGCAGTCTTCACTGCGTGGTCGAATTGCACGATGTAGTTGCGGCCACCCGAGAAGTCGATACCCGGGCTGAGGCGACGTACGCCGAGAAGCACCACAACCACTGCGATTGCTGCAAACACCACCATGAAGCCCTTCTTGCGGCTGCCGATGAAGTCGATATTCGCTTTCTCAAACATGTGGCGAGTGAGCGAGGTATTGAATGTGATGTTCTTGAATGCCTTCTTGTTGAGCATAGCCTCCATAACAAGGCGAGTGACAAACACGGCAGTGAAGAACGAGCATACAATGCCAATGATAAGCGTTGTGGCAAAGCCCTTGATTGGGCCCGAGCCATTAAGAAGCAGGATGATACCTGTGATGATAGAGGTCAGGTTGGAGTCGAAGATTGCCGAGAAGGCGTTCTTGTAGCCATCGGCCACGGCTGCCTTGATGTTCTTGCCGGCGCGAAGCTCTTCCTTCGAGCGCTCGAAGATGAGCACGTTGGCATCCACGGCCATACCCATGGCGAGCACGATACCGGCGATACCCGGCAGGGTGAGCACTGCCTGGATTGAGGCAAGAATACCCATGGTGAAGAAGAGGTTGAGGATAAGGCCGAGGTTGGCGATGAGGCCCGGGCCTACGCCGTAGGTGAGCATCATGAACGCCATGAGGAGCACAAGTGCCACAACGAACGACCACATACCTGCCTCGATAGCCTCCTTACCCAGCGACGGGCCGATAACGCTCTCGCTCACAATGTTCACGCGAGCCACCATCTTGCCGCTCTTGAGCACGTTGGCAAGGTCCTTTGCCTCCTCCACGGTGAAGTTGCCGGTAATCTGCGAGCGTCCGCCCTCAATCACGCTGTTCACATTGGGATAAGAATATACATGCTCGTCGAGCACAATGGCAATCGACTTGTTGAGGTTCTGCTGAGTGATGCGTGCCCACTGGCGGGCTCCCTCATCGTTCATGGTCATCGACACCACGTTGCCCTGCATGTTGTCAAACTCGCTGCTGGCGTCGGTAATCACGCTTCCGTCGAGTGCCGGGCGGCCCTGGTTGGCCTTGAGAGCCACGAGGTTAAACCAGCGGTTCTTGTCGTCGATAGCCTTAACCGACCAGCGAGCCTTGAGGTT
>CAMGFF010000088.1 GCA_946055125.1 uncultured Prevotellaceae bacterium
AAAAACACCCCTCTCATTGAGAATGCAACGCAATCTTAAATGAAAGAGCCGTGGTGGGGTAGGGAAGATTTTTGGGCAGAAGCTTTTTTGGTATCTTAAAAATCACTACTTTTGCATATTTAATAGCGGCGGGCTGCCGCCTCTATGTGAACAGTGATATATTGCTATGGATAATCTTACTTCGAAGCAACGCCTGCTCGATTCGCGCTACCTGCGCATGGCCCGCATCTGGGCCGAGAACTCCTATTGCGAGCGCCGCAAGGTGGGAGCGCTGATCGTGAAGGACAATATGATAATCTCCGATGGCTACAATGGCACGCCGTCGGGGTTTGAGAACGTGTGTGAGGACGAGGAGGGGAAGACGAAGCCCTATGTGCTGCACGCCGAGGCCAATGCCATCACCAAGGTGGCACGCAGCGGCAACAGCAGCGATGGAGCCACCCTCTACATCACCGCCTCGCCCTGCATAGAGTGTGCAAAGCTCATCATTCAGGCCGGAATAAAGCGCATAGTCTACTCCGAGCTCTACCGCTTCCACGATGGCATCGACTTGCTGAACCGCGCCGGCATTGAGTGTGTTCTATTAGAAGATTAAAACCATATTTTTATTTTTTGCTATGAAACCGTTGAAAAATACTGTGGTGTGGCTGCCACTTGCCATGAGCATATCGGTGGTGGCCGGCATGCTCATGGGCAACCAGTTCTCCAACCAGGGCTACATAAGCGACAACGACCGCAAGCTCAACACTATCCTCAACCTAATAAGTCAGGAATACGTCGACACCATCAATATCGGCGGCCTCGTGGAGCAGTCGATTCCGCAGATTCTCGCCAATCTCGACCCCCACACCACCTATATCCCCGCCAAGGACCTCCAGGACGTGAACAATGAGCTTGAGGGCAGCTTCGGCGGCGTGGGCATCTCATTCATGGTGCTCAACGACACCACCACCGTGGTGGAGGTGATTGCCGGCGGCCCCTCGGAGAAGGCCGGAATCCTCGCCGGCGACCGCATAGTGAAGGTGGATGGCGTGAACTTTGTGGGCAAAAGCATCTCCGATGACTCGGTGCGTGCCACCCTGCGCGGCGGCATAGGCTCCACGGTGAAGCTCTCGATAAAGCGCCATGGCTCGAAGAAGCTGCTCGAATATGATGTGGTGCGCGGCGACATACCGGTGAAGTCGGTCGATGCCGCCTACATGCTCGACAAGCTCACCGGTTACATAAAGGTGAACAAATTTGGCCGCACCACCTACGATGAGTTTCTCAATGGCATGATGAAGCTGCACAATGAGGGCGCAAAGCGGTATGTCATCGACCTGCGCGGCAACGCCGGCGGCTACATGGAGATTGCCATTCTCATGGCCAATGAGTTCCTGCCATCGAATGAGCTGATAGTCTACACCAAGGGCCGCGAGAAGAAGAACGACTCGCAGATGTGGAGCGACGGCAATGGCTCATTCCAGGACGCCGAGGTGATTGTGCTCATCGATGAGTACTCGGCCAGCGCGAGCGAGATATTCGCCGGAGCTATTCAGGACAACGACCGCGGCCTCGTGGTGGGCCGCCGCTCTTTCGGCAAGGGCCTGGTGCAGCGCCAGGTGGCACTGCGCGACAGCAGCGCCATACGCCTCACCATAGCCCGCTATTACACCCCCACCGGCCGCTGCATACAGAAGGACTACAAGACCGGCGCCTACAACCGTGAGCTATATGAGCGTTACAGCCACGGCGAGCTCTACAGCAAGGACAGCATAAAGGTGGACAAATCGAAGGAGTTCATCACCGCCCACGGCCGCACCGTGTATGGCGGCGGGGGCATAGTGCCCGACATCTTTGTGCCCAACGACACCACCGGCCTCACCACCTACTACTTCAATGTGGCAAATGCCGGGCTGCTGCAGAAGTTTGCCTTCACCTATTCCGACATCAACCGCAAGGCACTGAGCAAGCTCAAGGACTACAAGCAATTCCTGCGCATACTGCCCGGCAACGATGCCATTCTCAACGACTTTGTGGCATTTGCCGCCGATAACGGAGTGCCGGCACGCTGGTACTACATCAACCTCTCGCGCAGCCTCATCGTCACGCAGATTAAGGCCCTCATCGCCCGCGACATCTTCGGTCCCGATGCTTTCTATCCCATCTACAACCGCGACGACAAGAACATTGAGGCCGCGCTGAAGGCTTTCGACAACCACGAGGCAGTGTTCCCAATAACCGGCGAGGAATGAGCTCCAAGAGTGATTTGCGACGCGCCCTGCGGCAGCTGTGCGGCTGCATCGCCCCCGAGAGCCTCGACCGCTCGGCCCGCGATGTGATGCGGCGCGTGGAGGCCCTGCCGTGCTTCGGCGAGGCAAGGCGCATAGTGCTCTACCACGCCCTGCCCGACGAGCTGCCCACTGTCGCGATGATTGCCCGCTGGAGCCGCGATAAGGAGATACTGCTGCCGCGCGTGGTGGGCGACCACGACATGGAGATTGTGGCCTATCACGCCTCGCAGCTTGCCACCGGAGCCTACAATATCCTCGAGCCCACGGGTCGTGAGGTTGTGGCCCATTTCTCGGCAAGTGATGTGGCAATAGTGCCCGGCGTGGCTTTCGACCGCCACGGCAACCGCCTGGGGCGCGGCAAGGGCTACTACGACCGCTTCCTGCGCCGCTTTGCCGGGACCACCATAGGCGTGTGTCCCGACTTCCGCCTCATCGACGCAATCCCCGCCGAGAGCCACGATGTGGCAATGAACTGTGTAATCACACCATCAACCACCATTTCAATATTATGATAGTTACCAAGGACACCAAGCTCCACGATGTGGTAATCGCCGAGCCGGCGGTTATCGCCGTGCTGAGCCGATTCGGCATCACACTGGGCATTGGCGACAACACCGTGCGCCACATCTGCCTGGAACGCGGCATCAACGACACTTTCTTCGTGGCCGTGCTCAATGCCTTTATCAACCGCGACTATGCCGGCTGCGACGCATTTGCCGCCTGCAAGCCGCTTGCCGCCGACTTCCTGAAGCGCACCGCCGACTACTACAGCCGCTTCCTCATTCCCAATGTGGAGCAGCACTTCAACCTGCTCATTCGCCGCAACACTGCCGTCAACTCCAACCTGGAGCTTATGCACAATTTCTTCGGCGAGGTGAAGAGCGACATTGCCGCCACGGTGTGTGCCGTCGGCGACCGCCCCACACCGTGCTGCGCCGTGGAGGAGAAGCTGGGCGACCTCATCAGCATGTTTGTGATTCACCTCTCGGGCAACTACGATGTGAACCTGTGCCAGGCGGTGCTATTCGCCATCATAGGCCTGAAGAAGGATATAAGCCTCTATAATCGCATCTGTAGCAGCTTAGGGTGATGGGAAATGTGAATATTGCCATAGTCACGCCGTGCACCATCACGTTTCTTGGGCTGAAATCGCTGCTCTGCGACCTCCCCTCGGTGTCGGCCGGCCACATTGCCGATGCCTCATCGCTTGCCGACGGCTTCGACCTCTACGTCGTCGACGCTGCACTGTGCCTCTCTCACATTGACTTCTTCCTGCCGCGACGCAGCAAGACGCTGGTAATATCGGCCGAGCCTCTCTCGGAGTCGTCGTTTGCCTTTGTGTGCACTAAGTGGGACGTGGAGCGGATAGGGGAGTGCCTCATCGACTTTGTCGATGCGCAGCGCTCGGCCGCTGCACCGCAGTCGGAGCTCAGTCAGCGCGAAATTGAGGTGCTCACGCTTGTGGCTTCGGGAAAAATCAACAAGGAGATTGCCGACGCTCTGCAAATCAGCATCAACACGGTGCTCACTCACCGCAAGAATATCAGCGCGAAGCTGGGGATAAAGAGCGTGTCGGGACTGAGTGTCTATGCGATGATGAATGGATACCTTTTGAGGAGTTAGGAGTTATTAGTGAGGAGTTAGGAGTTATTAGGTTTTTAGTTTTTAGATTTAAGGTTGGGGGGCGGGGAGGTCGTGGCTGTATTGATACCACATGGCTTTTGCTACTACCGGGTGGAGGTGGCTGGCACGGGTGTGGAGGCGCCGGAGTGAGTCGACTGTGTGCTTGTAGGCTGCCTCAAATTGTCGGTCGACGCTGTCGGTTATCTCGCCACCGGCCACCATCGCATCATATTTCTTCCGCAGACTCTTGCGCAGGTTCATAATCCCACACCGCTCGGCAAACACTTTGTAGTAGTCGGCGTTGAGCTGCGTGCCTCGCAGTCCCACGGTGTTGCTGCCAATGGTGATGTCGATGTTGCCATTCTCGAGAATGAAATAGGTGGTGCGGTTGCCGGCCCGCACAAATGCCACTGCCGGCTCATCGGTAGTGCCCTCCAGGGTGAGGCTGCGGCTGTGAGCGCTCACTTTGTGGCTGCCAAGTAGCCTCGAGGCTCGGTAGTCTTCGCTGTAGGCGTAAATGGCCATGCTGTCGGCCTTCACGTCATCGCCCAGGGTGCAGGTGATGCGGTAGCCCGGCTCGGCCTGCTTGCCGCACGCCGCCAGTACCACTGCCACTATCAAGGTAATCAATGCTTTCATTAAAGTAAGTATTTAGAATGTGAAATGTAGCTGAATGCGCAGTCCGCTCTTGTCAACGCCCGGATTGTCGCGGTAGGTGAGTCGCCACACATAGTCGAGGCGCAGAATGGTGAAAATGTTGTCGAGTCCCACGCCAATCTCCATGTATGGCTCCTTGCCCATTGGCTTGCACTGTGTGCCTATGGGGAAACGGAAGAGGTCGTTGTTTAGCTCGGGGTTGTTGCTGTCCTTTAGTTTGCCATACAGTCCTCTGAAAGAGAACGCCTCGCGCAGCTTCAGGTACTTGATGAGCGGAATGCGGTTGAGAATCGCACCATTGGCCCAGTAGGTGAAGTCCCACGAGAGATACTGGTCGTTGGCAAACTCCATCGCGTTCATCAGCGGATAGGACTCGGGCTGAATGGTGTACGACAAGTTGGCGTTGGGCAGAAGCAAGTTGAGGTACGACACCTCGCTCCACACCTTTCCGGCCTTCAGAATGATGTCGGTGTAGCCAAATGCCGAGAACCAGAAGCGCTTTTGCACGCTCAGCTCAGTCTTGTTCACCGTGAACATGCTGCCCAGCAAGCCCTTTGGCGCGAAAGTGTGGGTGAGCGTGAACACGGGCGCGTCGAGGTTGATTGGAATTCGGTAGCTCTTCGTCTGGTAGAATTTCTCACCGGGAGCATAGCGCAGGGTCACATTGAGCATTGCCTCCTTGTAGTTTCTGTACACATTGCCATAGCCGTCGATGAATGGCAGCACCGCAGTGGCCTCCTGAATGTCGTGCTCCAGGCCGAGCTGCAGTGAGAATCCGCTCTCGGTCTCAAGGGTGTAGTCGAGGCACGTCTGGCGCAGGTAGGTCATCTTGTCGTTGCTCTTGCGCTTTAGAGCAAGAAACACATTGTCCATGTTGGTGAAGAAATAGTGCTGGCCAAGCTGGTCCACATCATATTTGTGGGTGAGCCTCACCGAGTGAATGGGGAACTCGCGCGAGTGGTATTTCTTCTCATTGAATGAGTACTCCAGCTCGCCATTGTATTTCAGTTTCTCATCGCCGAAGCCATAGGCCACATAGCCCCGGGCAAACCAGTGCTTGCTCAGGTTAGCGGTGGTCATTCCACCCACGCGCATTCTCATGCCCTCCACCGGGTTTCCGCTCAGCGTGGTGTTCATGGGGCCGAAGTCGAATTTGCTCTCCTTAGAGGATGGAATGTAGCCCGACACAAGCACGGTGATGATTTTCTCGGTCCAATAGAACACCGGCACCTCCCGCAGGCGCGTGAGCAGGCCCTTGATGGCATTCTCCTTGTCGGTGATAGGCACCTGGCGGTTCTCCTTCCAGAACTCGTCGGGCATAAAGTCGGCGTCGGCGTTCACTATGGTTTTCTCCTCCTTGTCAAATACTTCCATGTCGCTTGGCGGGTTGAAGTTGTGGCTGGCATAGGCGGTGGTGCGGCGGGCATACAGCCCCTGCGTGCCCTTCATAATCTGGAACTCCACGGTCATGTCGTCGCGCGTCTTGAGCCGTGAGCCATCGGGGGCTTTCACGAAATCTTGCAATATGGTGATGCTCTCCACATAGTTGAGGTTGATCGACTTGGGCACATTCAGCTTCACGCGCTTAATGAAGAGCGTGGAGTCGTTGAGCGGCACATAGATTCTGCCCAGAAAGCCAAACGACTCGGGCGTGAACGGCGAGAAACTCAGCTCAATGCACTTCACCCCCTCCACGTCGATGGTGTCGCTAAGGTAGTATTTGTAGTAATCCACGCCAATCTTCGATAGCGGGCTCACGAAGCGGTTCTGCATCATGGGCACGTCGTTGCCGAAAATATCCACCTCGCGAAACACGTCCTCGAGGAAACGCTGCACGCTCTCCTGGTCGAATGCCTCGTCGATGCCGGCGCTCTTAGCGCCTCGCACCACCTCCTTAGCGCTCTCGGGCGAGCGGCGGAAGTGGCAGTCGCTCACCTTCTCCTTCACCGACACCGTGAGAATGGGCTTACCCGACACCTCCGAGGTGTCGAGATAATCAAAAATAAACTTGAATTTGCCCGTGAGCCAGTTCTTCTTCTGCTTCTCCGAGAAGTCGTTGAGGCCCATGGTCATTTTCTCATATTTGGTGTAGTTGTAATAGTCGTGGCTCTTGGGGTCGTAGCCATGCTTCTGCGCCATGAGGCGCTTCACAAAATCCACCGCCGGATTGTTCTTCTTGGAGTATTTCTCCTTCTTGGGCTTCACCACAAGCTCCCTTAGAGCCACACCGGTGGGCGCCATGTCGATGGTCACATCGTTGCGCTCGCCCTTGTTCACCCACACGTTTTTGGTGGTGTAGCCCATTGTCGACACCTCAAGGCAGATGAAATTCACTTGCGTGGTGATGGAGAACCGGCCATCGGCATCGGTCATTATGCCGCGGTCCGACCCCTTCAGGTAAATAGCCGCAAAGGGCAGGGCTTCGTGCGTGAGCGAGTCGCGCACCAGGCCTTTCACCTCGGTGGGCGGCAAGGGGTGCTGCGCCATGGCTGTCACAGCCATCGTCAATGCGCTCATCATGAAAACACAAAAAAAGAGTATCTTCCTTAGCATCAAATGAATTATAATTTATGTTTTTCTCTTGGTTGCCAAATCACATGGCAGCCATTCAGCGGGCAAAATTACTAATAATTATCGAAACCTGTGTGTGCTATTTTTCCGTTTTATTCGTTATAATTCGCCTTTTTAACCAATCCACACTCACCGCTGCCGCTTTTTCAGCTTTTTTATCGCTGTTTTAGCCTAAATTCACTATCTTTGCAGCATGGCAAAGGAAATCGAACATAAATATCTTGTGACCGATGACAGCTACAAGCTGCTGGCCACCGAGGCTCATGCGATAGTGCAAGGCTACATCTCTCGCGAAGTGAATGGCACGGTGCGGGTGCGCATCGTGGGCGACAAGGCTCGCCTCACCATCAAGGGACGCACTGTGGGCGACACCCGCAGCGAGTTTGAATATGAAATCCCCTTGGCCGACGCCGAGGAGATGCTGCGCACGCTGTGCCCGCAGCCGGTGATAAGCAAGACGCGCCACATCGTGCCCTACGAGGGACACACATGGGAGGTGGATGAGTTTCACGGCGACCTCGAGGGACTCACCCTGGCCGAGATAGAGCTGCCGGAAAGCATCCACAGCTACGCCCTCCCGCCCTTCGTGGGCCGCAACGTCACCGGCGACCCCCGCTACTACAATAGCGCCCTAACTCAGATAGCAGATATTAGATATTAGATATTAGATATTAGATACTGCGATAATATTCGTAGTGACTATTTATTGGTAGCACGATTCTTCATATTTGTATGCTTTGTTTTGGTTATTGTAGTCAGTATTTTTATCAATTCCACGCAGTCGCTATTAATCGATTCAAACTCTTTTTGACTAAGAAATTCCGTTTTATGCAATAGCTCAAGCCAATATTGAGTTTCATTACACTCCTTTAGTGAAATATACACTTTTGTGAGAAAATCTTTATCAGATATTGCGTAGATGG
>CAMGFF010000089.1 GCA_946055125.1 uncultured Prevotellaceae bacterium
CTATCCAGATAGCGTTTCAATCCACGCACCCGCGGGGGGTGCGACATATGGTGTACATTTACGTGCCATAGTCCAGTAAGTTTCAATCCACGCACCCGCGGGGGGTGCGACAGTGCTCGCTTAGGAGCTTATGGGGGAGAGGGTTTGTGGGCTTTTACTGCGAATGTACGAATTTTTTATGGGATTTGGGTGGATTTTTGGAGTTTTTTTTGTTAATCTATTGTGTTTCAATGGGTGCTAACGTGTGGGGTTTGTTGTAGCACTTAGGGTTAGCGGGTTTGTCATTGTGCCTGTCTGTGTGGGGCGTTATATGATTAGTGAGGAGTTGAAATCGAATGCTGTGGGGCGTCCAATGACGATTGTTTTTTCGCACTGGCGGTTGAGGAGGTAGATGCGTATGCTGTCGAGGCTGGTGTCGATTATTGCTGATATACGGTCTTTGAGTAGGGTGAGCTGTGCGTCGGAGAGCTGGCACTCAAAGACGGAGTTCTGCACTCTCTGCCCGTAGTCTTTGCAGGCTTTTGCCACTTGTCGGAGGCGCTTGGCTCCCGATGGTGTGGTTGTGTCTACGTCGTAGGTGATAAGGATGTACATGGTGTGTTTGTGCTTCAGTTTGTTAGGAATACGGGATAGTTGTCGATGTCGTTTCGCAGGTATCGTGCGAGCAGCATTGCCTGGACGTGTGGCAGGAGTCCTATTTCAATTTTCTCGTTGAGATAGGGGTGTGTAATTGTTTCGTGTTTTCGGCTTTGCCAGGCAGAGATCAGGGTTTTCTTTCCGGAGTCGGTCATTACTATTCCGTTGTCGCCTTGTTGGGCGAAGTCGTTGGCGGAGATTTGTCGTGTGTTGATTAGAGAGAGCACGAATCGGTCGCCGAGGTATGCGCGCATCTCTTCCATTAGGTCGAGTGCGAGCGATGTTCGACCTGGCCGGAGGGTGTGCAGGAATCCCACGTAGGGGTCGAGCCCCACTGTCTCGAGGGCGGCAGCCACTTCATTGGCGAGCAGTGTGTAGGCAAATGACAGCATGCAGTTCACGGCGTCTTTAGGTGGTCGCCTGTTGCGGCCTGTGAATGGGAAGTCGGCCGCTTGCTGGCGCAGGAGCAGGGCGAAGACGGCGAAGTAGCAGCCGGAGGCTGTACCCTCGTGTCCCATAAGCTCGTCTTTGTCGTTGGCGAGCAAGGCGTGTCGCTTTGCGTTGTCGAGGGCAACTGCGGCATCTTCTAAGGCAGGGTTGTGGCCGTAGTTTCTTATGTGCCGTCGCAGCACGCTGCGGTAGTTGTGGATCTTGGCAGCAACCATGAGTCGGGCCACATGTAGCGACTCCCGGGGGGAGTCGGCCAGTTGATACTGTCGGTGCCTGAGCAGCACGTTGCCTTTAGTGGGACCTTGCACCCGGCTCACGAAGCGCCCGTGTGGCGAGAGGAAAGTGAGCGATATGCCATTGTCGGCACACAGCTTCATAAGACCGGGGCTTGCGCCCATGTAGCCGAATGTGACAATTCCCTCGACATTGATAGCTGGGATTCTGAACACTTCGTTTTGCTTTACCGATACTACTATGTTCATTCCATCTTTGCTAATGTAGGCATCGGGAGTTGTGACATAGAGTGTGTTGAGCAGTCGTCGCATAATTCTTTTGTTTTTGAGTAGTGGGAGGGTTGTGGTGTTAAGCAGGTGTGAACTGCCCATCTTCGAGTAGGTTCTGCCTGAGGTAGGCAGCCACGGTGGTGCATCGCGATAGCTCGGGCATGCATAGGTTGGAGAGTGAGCAGTTGCGGCACTTGGGCTGCTTAGTGGCTTTTGGGATTTCGTGGGTGTCAAACATCCGGTGCATCTCGCTGGCGCACTCTTGCACAATGTGGCGCAAAGAGGCGTTAATCTCCACGCTGGTGCGGTGGCGCAGCTCGCCATAGTAGAACTGTGCCATAGGGATTGAGATGCCATACATTTCTTCGAGGCACATTGCCTGGGCGGCAAGTTGTACCTCGTCGATATGGTTGTTTTTTGGCTTTCCGCGCTTGTACTCGATGGGAAGCGGCTTCCACCTGCCGGGATAGTGGGGGTGGGCTATGCAGCCGGTGGAGTCGCTGCCGGCTGGGAGCAGCTCTATGGCGTCGGTCACGCCATAGAGTCCCAGTTCGTTCGAGGCCACGCTCACTGCACGCAGGGTGATGTTGCAGCCGCACTTCTGCCGGTAGAAAGGGTCGTCGACGTGTCGGTGCAATATTTGTCCCTCGATGGTGAGGCGGTTGTCGTCCCACAGTTGCTCGATGTGGATTAATGCCCATTGCCGGGGACAGAACATGAAGTGCTGAATCCCCGACAGCATGAGCATGTCGTCTTCGGTGTAGCTCATTGTGGTGGCTATATTAGCTCCTCCACGGTTACGCCTGAGGGGAGGGAGGCAGTGTCGATGCTCACCTCATAGTCGGCAAAAGAGCGAGGAGGATTGGCCGTGTTGCGGGTGATTTTCACGAGGTCGAAGAGCTTGTTGGCCGGGGCGTTGCCAAGCTCCGAAGTGTGGTTGAACACAATGAGTCGCTGAGCGCTCATAAGTCCGCGCGAGGCAGAGCGGTCGATGTCGAACATGTTTCTCAGAGCCTCCCAAAAGAGCTTTAGGTCTTCTTCGGAGAACCCCGTCTGCCGGGCGAGGTTGGCCGAGATGAATCCGTGGCACACGTAGAGCGCATAGGGCACTGTGGCCTTGCGGCCTTGAATACCCACTTGTGACTCATAAGTTTTGTCTTCATCACGGGCTGCACATACTGTCAGAGTATGTTCTTTTGCTACGACAGCATCTTGTGAACGTGCAAATGTCATTTGTACTGCACCTCTCACTTGTCCCGCATTTGCGCCTGTGGAAAGGACTGCTCCAAATGTTCTGACATCAAAAAAACGTTTGCACATTGAATCTCTTCCACCCTTAACTTTTTCTGTAGGTGCTTTATCTTTAACACCTAAATTTAAGCCAAATTCTTCATTATACATTTTCCGGATTTCGCCGTTAATAAACACTTCGTCACCTGAAAGTTCTTTTGATTTTACTAAAATGTCATTTCCAGGCTGTCCTGCTTTTGCCACTTGCACATAGTTGCGCACTTTGCGCTTTAGGCACACATCGGTCACGAGCCCCATTCCGGTTTCGGCGTCCACGCGAGGGAGGTTGCCTGCGTCGGGGTCGCCATTTGGGTTTCCGTCTTGCACATCGAAGATGTACACAAAGTCGATTCTGTTCTTTAATTCAGCCATAGTGGTTTAGTTTTTATTGTTTTGTTGATTATTGTTGTTTTTGTTGTTGAAGAAGTCGTGGCGCTGGTGGTAGTAGCCTATGAAGAAGCAGCCTTGCTCCAGGAGGTCGAGATGAGCAGGCACATAGCCGGCCTGGAGCTTGCTGATAATCTCCTGCTTCAGCTTCTCGTAGAAGATTTTTGAGCCTTCGCTGAGTTTCTCGGTATGGTGCACCGAGAGGTTCATCACAGTTGCAAACACGGCGGCCGGTGTTGTGCTTGCGGCGCTCATGTAGCGCTCCCGCATAGAGTCGATTCCATTAGCGTCTTCTTGAATCTTTACAAGCACCGCAAACAGACGGCCCAAGAGGTAGCCTTGATTAGTGTTTTCTTTGTCGAGCATAATTGAAATATTTGAGTGTAAGTAATTCTTCCTTATTAAATAGGCCTTAATTATGGCCACGCGGGTGATTGTGAGCTTTTGCTCGGCGAGTATTCGCCTTATGCACGCCGAATAGAGAGAGAACGGATAGGGAGAGCCCTGAAATATGCTTTTTGCCACAGCCTCGGGCAGATTGGGGGTCACATCGCTTGCTTTGCCCGATAGTGTTACGGCCGACAGCATGTGCCACAGCCCCATGTAGGGCTTTTTCTCTTTCCGGGAGTCGGCGATTTCCATGTCGTTGAGGTGGCAGAGGATTTTCCGGGCAAAGTCGCGCAGAGGAGAGTCTTGCCAGCACACCACTGCGATTCTCGCTGAATTAGGAGCCAGGCCAAGGATAAAGAATCGGTCGTCGAGCTTAGTGGCGAGCTTGCCGCTGTAGATAGCCTGGAAAGTGCTTCTCACTTGCTGAATTCCGGCATTGGGGTCGTCATCTTTCTCATCTGCAAAAAGCAGAATGGAGCCAAATTCCTCCTCGGCCAGCTGTGCTGCCTCACTCATTGAAGAGGCCCAGAAGACGAAAGTGCGGTTTCCCACTATGAATTTATTGCGGGAGTCCTTGGCCAGCAGGCGGTTGAGGGCAGTGGTGTAGGCAAATTCGGCCTCTGGCGAGATTGGAGCGTTTCGGCCCTTTGATTTGCCATAGGAGTCATAACCCGATTTTACCTGAAAAGCCACGAGCTTGGCTGTGGCCTTGCTGCCGGGAATCATGGTTGCCGTTGTCACTTCCACCGGTTGGGTTTTTTGCCCTGTGATAAGGCAAATATCGTCATTGTTGCTCGTTGGGGTTTTGTCGCGACTCACAGCGTCGAGCAGCTCGTCGTCGGCGGCGACAATGCGAGTTGAGTCTTCAATCCTTAAAGAGAATAAGAAGTCTTTTTTTGTGCCTTCCTTCATCGCGTGGCTCTCTATTTCATTCCACAGGCTGTCGCTCCTGAGCGTGTCAACGATAGTGTCGCTTTCCTGAGAATAGAATTTGGCCACTGCTGCGAGCTCCTTGTGGTGCGGCATAATTTGGTGCAGGGCAAGAATCTTCTCCTTGAATTTTGCAAAGCAATTCTCGCTCTTGTTGCTTTTGGGGAATCCAGCCACATACTCCAACTTGTCGTAGAGAAAATTGGCCTGTGGCGCACTTGTTCGGTTCACGCTCTTGTTCACCAAGTAGGGGCGTGAGTGCTTGCTGTCGATGCGGCAATCCTCGAGCCTCACAAAAGAGCCATCGGTGGTGAGCACAATTAGAAAATCAATTTCCTTTAACTCACGACCTTGCTGTGGCATGTTGCCGCAACGATAGTAATAATCATATAAAGCCTTTAGTATCATCGTAGTATCTCATTGCTGCTGATTGGTGGTACACTTATCTCGCCTTGCCTCATAATGGCGTGGTAGAACATGGCCTGAGCCGATTTGGGGTTGCTGAAGTCGAGGTCGTAGAGCATAACTCCCAGGTTGCGGTCCTCGGGGATGGGCGGCGTGAGGGTTTCGCTAAGAGGGTCGATGAGGCGGAATGAGGCGGCACACTCGCGGGTGCCGAGGTAGGGCTGTGTGAAGCACTGCCCCTTGCGTGCGCGACGCTCAAACATCTCGTAGTATTTCATCGGGTTCTCGTCGTTGCCCGGCTTGTGCTTGGCAAAAGCCTCCTTGGGGCGCTCGCTCACGGGCACAAACATGAGCTTTGCCCACAGCCGGTAGCGCACGTCGCGCAGCATGAGCGTGTTGCGCTGCTGGCGCTTGTCCTCGATGTAGATGGGATTCTTGCCAGCGGTTGCGCCCACTTCGTTTCGCCTCACCGAGGTCCACTTTATCGCATTGAGCACCTCAATCTTGGTGACTTGCCACCACATGGCATACTTCTTGAACAAAATCGCCTCAAAAATGGCGCGTGCGGCCGAGGGCGTTATCACGTCGTAGCTCACGCGCTCCACCTTCAGCTCGGGCCGGGTGAAGCAGGCGATGTCGCCCCACACTTCAAGGCAGTAATCTCTGTCGGTAAATTCCATAGCTTGGTTATATTATCATTATTTCATCAAAATTCTTGTTTCCGGCCTGAAGCCCAACTTTGCTGCTGTAGAGCGAGGCGTCGTCGATAAAGAACACGCCCTCAACCACCTCACTGGCGCTGCCCGTTGAGAGCAGCTCCTTGAAATCATTGTCGTGCACAGTCACCGAGTAGGCGGCGAGCTGCTTCATGAGCGAGTAGTCGATGCCGTTGAGCTTTAGCTGCTCAATGAGAGCTGCGGCTTTGCCAAAGTTCACAATCACATTCACGCCATTGTCCTCAATGAGCCTGAAGTGCCTTGCGGCATCTTCAAAGCACATTTCCCGTGGATTATAGAGAAGCTCGGCTATGCCGTGCTTGTCGAAGCTGTCGCAGCGTGAATATAGTTGCTCAAAGTATTTGGCCATGGTGCCGGCAGCAAGCCAGTCGCTGTCGCGAGGCAGGCTCTTGCGGGCCTCATTGGCATCTTTTATGTGTCCGCGCAGCAGCCGGCCCTCGATGCGAAACACCGTCACCTTGCCCTTGTCCTGCCGCCCCTCGCGGTTGCAGCGGCCGGCAGCCTGAAGCACCGAGTCGAGGCCAGCCTCCTGTCGCATCACCACCGGGAAGTCGATATCCACGCCGGCCTCAATGAGCTGCGTGGCCACTACCCTTATGGGAGAGTTGTCGTTGCTGCCCAGAATATGCTTTATTTCGTCGATAGTGGAGCGCAGATGCTCGGCACACATCATTCGCGAGAGGTGGAAGCAGCTGCCATCGACTGGCAAGCGGTTGAACACTTCCTTTGCGTCACTGCGGGTATTCACCACGCAAAGCACGCGCCGGTGCAGGCACATGGCAGCGGCAATGTCGTCGTGGGTTAGGGCAGTGGGAGCGGTGTTGATTTCCACGCGCCTCAGCCTCTCGCTCAGGCGGTATTCGGCAGGGATAATCTCGGTGACATGGCCGAATGCCGAGAATCTCACACTTGGGTTGCAGCCCACAATTTCCCCACTCAGCACAGGCTGGCTGGCGGTGGTGAATAGCACCGAGGCGCCCATCAGCTTGTGATATGCTTTCAGGCTGTCGACAATTGGCTGTAGGAATTGAGTGGGGAGCGTCTGCGCCTCGTCGAGAATTATCACACTTCCGGCGATGTTGTGCAGCTTGCGGCACGCCGAGGGCTTGTTGCTGTAGATCGACTCAAAAAGCTGCACATTGGTTGTCACCACAATTGGGTAGTCCCAGTTTTCGGTGGCGAGCTTGGCACGGTTGCGCAGATGGGGATTGGTGATAGAATCGGGGTCGAAGCCGGAATGATGCTCCAGCACATTTTCCTCGCCAAAGATGCGCTTGAGCGTGGCGGCCGTCTGCACGATGATGCTGGTGTAGGGTATGGCTATGATCACACGTCGCTGCCCATTGTGAATGGCGTGCCGCAGGGCCCACAGCACCGAGGCGAGGGTCTTTCCACCGCCGGTGGGCACCGTGAGGCTGTAGGCTCCCCTCCCGCTCGCAGCCACTTCGCGGCAACGCTGCTGCACCTGCCGCCTGAGCGAGTTCACATCGCCAGGCCTCGTGGCCAGCGACTCGATGTGACTTTCGAGCATAGGCAGCAATTCGCCCAATGAGCGCCGGCTACCGCGCAGCCGTGCCGCCTCCTCGTTCATGAAACGCTCCGTGTCGAGATAGTCGGCGTCGACCAAACACGAGAATAGCACACGCGCCAGGTGGTTGTAGTCGCATTTTGCAGGCTTGTGCCTCACAACGAATTCCTTCAGCTCGCGTGCCAGCTCACCCGAGTTGTCGCTGTGAAGGCATTTCACGAAGTCGGCAGGAAGGGGCTTGTGCAGCACGCAGTCGAGTTCATCGTAGTTGTAGAGCCCACGGTGGTGCGATGCAATCTGGTTGGCCAGCAGAGAGGTTATGGCACTGTCGTTGCCGTAGGTTTCGCGGGTCAAAATGCCGCCCACAAAGGCGTGGCTGTGATCTGTTTCCTCGGCTTTTGCCGTGTGGTCGTAGCCCGATTCTTTCCTGATGTAGCACTGAAACGACTCTCGCTTCTTGCCCTCGTCGTGAAGCAGGCCCAGGGTGTAGCCCCACTCAGGCAACCCTAAGCACCGGGCGAAGCCGCTTGCCATGATTGCCACATTGCGCTGGTGTTCTTCGTTCGACTGGATAATCCACCGCCCATCGGCCAAACGCTTGACGTGAGAAATGCACTGATGTTTCATTGTCAAAAAAAATGATTTTTCGGCAAAGATATAGTCTATATGGGCAAAAATCTTACGCATATATGTTAAATGCTGCTAAATGATTGATTTTTTGCGTTTGAGGTGGCTGTCGTAGTCCTTTTTGTGGGTGGGGGATGGGGTTATTGGGCGGGGGGAGATTGTG
>CAMGFF010000090.1 GCA_946055125.1 uncultured Prevotellaceae bacterium
CTCCATAGTTTCCATGATAATTTAACAATTCCTACTATTTTATCTTAATCCACAATAGATGAATCAGTATTTGGCACAAAAGTAGTGATTATTTTTAATTTTTTGGTGCGTGAATGTGATGAATTGTGTGGGGAAAGTGGCGATTTTGTGAAAAAATGTGTATATTTGCAGCGACCGACATTAAATGAATGATTGCTATGAGAAAGTTTTTTCCTGCTTTGTTGCTCCTGGCTCTGGCTCTTGTGGGCTGCAAGGAGCGGTACTCTGAGGGCGAGAAGGTGGGCAACCTTATCGAGTTCACCAAAAAGGGCGTGATTTGGGACTCCTGGGAGGGCCGCCTCAACATGACCCAGACGGGCATGAACACCAGCGGTGCGCCTTTCAGCTTCTCTTTCGACAACGACCGCACCGACCAGGACTCCCTCATCAGGCTGCTCTATCAGGCTCAGACTGAGGGATGGAAGGTGAAAATAAAGTATCACGAGGTGTGGGGCTGCGTGAACGTGTGGCAGAACCGTGGCGAAACCGACTATTTCGTCGATGATGTGACGGTGCTCGACAAGGACTTTGCCAATGTGGCAAAGCGGTTCTCCGGCAGCCGTGAGGGACGAGTGGTCGACACCGTGTATGTGGTTATCGACAAGAGTGAGCTGAAGCGCGGGAAATAGCACGCCTCAGCGGCGCATAATGGCGGTGAAGGTGCGTCCCGAGGCTATGCCGAGGCGGCGTGCCGAGAAGTAGCGCTCGGGGTTGCAGCGGGTGCAGCGGTGCGTCAGTGTGATTAGCTCGCGTGGCACCCCGGCCTCGGTGAGGGCTGTGGCATTGGCTTCCCACAGGTCGATGTGTGCCTTGCCGGTGACCGCGCTGCGGTGCACGATGGCATCGACAGGAAAATGGGCGGCGGCAAACTGCTCCACCACCTCATCGCCCACCTCGAAGCACTGCGGGCATATCGAGGGCCCGATTGCCGCCTCTATGCGGCTTGGCTCGGCGCCGAGCTGCTGCATTGCCTCCACGGTGCGCGTGGCGATTCGCGCCACGGTGCCTTTCCAGCCGGCGTGGGCCACGGCTATGATGCCGGCAGCCACGTCGCGCAGGAGCAGCGGCACGCAGTCGGCAGTGTTCACGCCCACAGCCACGCCGGGGAGCGGGGTTACGAGCGCGTCGATGCCCTGGAGCCTCTCGCTGCGTGCGTCGTCGTTGAGAGCCATAAAATCACTATCGATAATTGCCACGCGGGCCGAGTGCGTCTGCCGGGGCATGACAAGGTGGCCGGAGGCAATGCCCAGTGCCACGCACAGCTCGCTGCGGCACGCCATGATGTGGGCAGGAGCATCGCCGGTGTAGTCGCACACATTGAAGCGGGCGTAGCTGTCGCCGCCATCGACATGGAGGTCGCGCAGAGTGCTGAAAGCCACAATGCCGTGGCAGAGCGAGGCAAAGCCTATAGGTTCAATAGTCGAGCGGGGCATCATCATTTTTCCTCCTCATCGTCCTGAGGCTGAGAGTAGAAGTATTTATCCTCCTTGTATTTTTCGGGCCAATACTCATCGTCCCACTCCGGCTCACCGTCGGTGGGGGTGTCGCCGTCGGCGTACTCCTCCTCGTCGGCATCGTCCCATTCGTCCTCATCGAGCATCTTTCCGCCACAATAGTCGTCGTCATCGTCATCAAGAGGCGACTGGTCGAATACCCATTCGTCCTCCTCCTGCACGCGGTGGCGCACGTCGAGGTCGCGGTGGGTTATCTTGGTGGGAATGCGGTTGTTCTCATCGTTGATTTCGCGCCACAGCAAATCCTTCAGCTCGGTGAGGCCCATGCCGGCCACCGAGGAGATGAACACCGTCTTCACGCCCTCGGGCAGCTCACCGCGCATCTCGTCCATTAGTTCATCGTCGAGCATGTCGCACTTGGTGATGGCAAGCACGCGGGGCTTGTCGGCAAGGTCGGGGTTGAATCGCTGCAGCTCGTTGCACAGTATCTCATATTCGCGGCAAATGTCGTTGCTGTCGGCCGGAATCATGAAGAGCAGCACTGCGTTACGCTCAATGTGGCGCAGGAAGCGCAGCCCCAGACCCTTGCCCTCGCTTGCCCCCTCAATTATACCGGGAATGTCGGCCATCACAAAGGAGCGGTTGTCGCGGTAGCTCACTATGCCAAGGTTGGGCTCGAGAGTGGTGAAAGGATAGTTGGCGATTTTGGGCTTCGCGGCCGAGATTGAGGAGAGCAGCGTTGATTTCCCGGCATTGGGAAATCCCACCAGCCCCACATCGGCAAGAAGCTTCAGCTCAAGGATAACGGCTTTCTCTATGCCTTGCTCGCCGGGCTGAGCGTAGCGCGGGGTGCGGTTGGTGGCGCTCTTGAAGTGCCAGTTGCCAAGGCCGCCGCGTCCGCCCTTCAGGAGCTTCACCTCCTCGCCGTCGTCGGTCACGTCGCAGAGGAATTGCCCCGTCTCGGCGTCAAATACCGCCGTGCCGCATGGCACCTCGATGATGCGATCCTCGCCATCGCGGCCGAAGCTGCGGTTGGCGCCGCCCGACTCTCCATTGGTGGCAAACACGTGTCGCTGATACTTCAAGTGAAGCAGCGTCCACAGGTTACGGTTTCCGCGCAGTATGACGTGGCCTCCTCGGCCGCCGTCGCCGCCGTCGGGTCCTCCCTTGGGTATGTATTTCCCCCTGAAGAAATGCAGTGAGCCTCGGCCGCCCTTGCCGGAGCGGCAAAGTATCTTCACATAGTCGATAAAATTCGATCCTGCCATAGTCTATGATAGTGAGTGATGTGGGTAATTCGTTATATAAAAATCCGGGACAAGCCTCCGGCGGCATTCGCGCTGCAAAATTACAACAAATTCCCCTAACTCACAAATCATTGCTCCAGGGCTGCTATTTCCCACTGCCTGTGGAGCGCCAGGCGTGGCGAGTGGCCGAGTGGGCATTCTCCAGTACCGACGCGCTTGACAAAGTAATAGAGCCCTTTCTCGGTGAGGCATTTCGAGAGAGGCTCACAAGGTGGGAAACCGCGCCTGAATATGGCTTTAGAAAAAAAGTTCAAAACCACGCCCATGAGCATTGTGTTAAATTTATGTTAAATATCACAATACTTTATGCTGGTTCAAAAAAACTGTCGTAGCTTTGCAGTGTACAAGCACACTGCTACACTACCACAGTCGGCCGGTGTGCGATGCAAATCTCAACAAAGGATGTAATCCAAATGCAAAAATATAAGATTATGAACAACGAAACAATGAACAACACTGTCAACAACCCAATCATGCGGGTGGAGCGCATAGCCTTCGGCTACGGATGGCTGAAGCCAAAGCCCGTTTTCTCCGATTTCTCGCTCGCGCTCGAGCGCGGCAAAGTGTATGGACTGCTCGGTCTCAACGGTGCCGGGAAATCCACCCTCATCTATCTCATGGCGGGCTTGCTCACGCCTAAGGAGGGCCGTGTGACCGTTAACGGCGACTGCGTGCGCGACCGCCGTCCCTCTACCCTCGCCGACGTGTATGTGGTGCCCGAGGAGCTGGAGATGCCGCGCTTGTCGCTGCGCGAGTTTGCAACTCTCAATGGCGCTCTCTATCCGCGTTTCAGCTACGACGACATGCTCCACAACCTCGAAATCTTCGACATCGACCCCGGAATCAAGTCGCTCTCGTCGCTCTCCATGGGGCAGAAGAAGAAGGTGCTCATGAGCTTCGCCTTTGCCACCCACACCAGCCTCATGCTCATGGACGAGCCTACCAACGGCCTCGACATTCCCGGCAAAAGCCAGTTTCGCCGCCTCGTGGCGAGCCAGATGACCGACGACCGCACCATCCTAATCTCCACCCACCAGGTGCGCGACATCGACCGCTGCATCGACCATGTGCTGATCATCGACCACAGCCGGGTGCTCCTCGACCAGAGCGTGGCAAGCATCACCGCCAAGCTGCGATTTGTGGAGAATGGAACCGCTGCCCAGGCCGCGACAGCAATCTTCTCCCAGCCCTCGGTGATGGGCTACAGCCTCGTGCTGCCCGCCGGCGGCTACGACGACGAGACTCAGCTCAACCTCGAGTCGCTATTCAATGCCACTCTCTCCTGCCGCGACCGCATTTCCTCAATTTTCAACCCCGAAAACGCCTAATAAGATTATGAACACCTCTAATGATATTTTCTCACTGCCACGCTTCGTGGCTTTCGCAAAAAAGGAATTTACCGAGCAGCGCCGCCAGCTCCTGCTGCAATTAGGCACCCTTCTCGGCGCAATCACATTCACCGGGCTTGCCATGTGCTATGGAGTCTATCAATCGGAGTGGGCACGTGCCGCCACTTTGCAGTGCGACCCTATGGCTTTCTCGCTCGCCAATGGTGTGCTTGAGCGCAACTGGGTGCGACTGTGGTTTGTGTTTGCTGCCGTGCTCTATGGCTCACTCGCTGCGTGGAATATGGAGAACAAGGCTAAACGAATCGCCCGCATAATGACACCGGCATCGCAGCAAGAAAAATTCATCTTCGGTGCCATACTGACCACTCTTATTATGCCACTCCTCTCCTTGCTCACACTCGAAGTGTATGAAATTATTCGCTATGTCACTTTCAGCTACGTCATCGACACTCCCTGCCGCGAATACGTGCAGTTCATGAACATTCCGGCAATGATTGTGAATGATGTGAAAATAGGCGGATTCCTGCTCGGATTATTCTTCTTCAACTCCATTTTTGTGCTTGGAAGCTGCATTTGGCACAACAAGGCGTTGTTTAAGACCCTCATAGCCATTCTGGCTGTCTATTTCCTGCTAATATCATCGGCTGTCCTTGTGGGCGTAAGCTCAAACTTCTTCATCAAAGCCACCTCCTCAGTTGATTTCGTCACAGCCACCCTCGGTGTAATCAACTGGATTCTCGCCTACTGCATCTTCACCCGTGCCGAGGTGGTGGGGCGCTTTATCAATAAAAAGTGAGTGATGGCAGCCGCATTGTTAATCACGGCATTAGTGTCGATAATATCAGCATTAGTCTATGATACAGTTTAACGAAAACAAAGCTATATACCTGCAAATCGCCGACCGTATTTGCGAGGACATTATCCTCGGCACCTACGCCGAAGCAGGCCGCATTCCCTCGGTGCGCGAGTATGCAGCTATGATTGAGGTGAGCGCCAACACCGTGGCGCGGTCGTTCGACTACCTGCAATCGCGCGGCATACTCTTCAACCGTCGTGGCGTGGGACTCTTCGTGGCCGACAACGCCGTGGAGGCTATAAAGCGTATGCGCCGCGAGGTGTTTCTCGCCGAGGAACTCGACCCATTCATGCGCCAGGCCGTGCTGCTCGACATTCCCGAGCACGACCTCCTCGCCGCCTACCGCCGACACCTCGACGCACTGAAACGCTGACTCCTACAGCCTGCGGGCTGATATAGCACAAGGGTGTGTGAATGATTCGGGATAACACCATCCCGGCTCCTCACACACCCTCGCTCTCAATTTCTTCGTCTTGCCGCTCAACGCCTCTTCAGCAGCACCAGCTCGGCATCGGCGCCGTCATTGCCATATTCTGCCACCAGGATATACCGCTCGCAGCAGGCTATGCCATAGCAGCGGCCGTCGGCCTTCAGTATCTGCGTGCCCCAGTAGGTCGCGTTGTCATCGAGTAGCTTGGTGGTGTTGCCATTGATGGTGTAGTGCTGGTTGATGTAGGAGCCTTGCAGCACATATAGGTTGCCCACATGCAGCCCCTCAATGCCCAGGGCGTTCACCTCATCTATCAGCTTCTGCTTCATGGGATGCTCGGCGTGCGGAATTGCGTCCTGTGGCAGGCTCCAGCGCTTCAGCGTGGGATAGAACGCAAGCAGCACTTCTTTATACTCACACGCCGTGAGGCTCTGCCCGGTGTGCTTGTTGTAATCCTCCACAAACGTAGAGCAATACTCGGCCATCTCCTCCATGGTCAATAGTGCCGTGAATGCGCCATCCTTGTAGCAGTACATGCAATAATCCTCACTCTTGCTGCCATCGGCATTAGTGCCGAGCACTTCCTCGCTCAGAGGCATTCCGCAGCTCTGGCAAAATTTCATTTCTTTGTTTTCCATAATTTTTTGTAAGCTTGTCTTCGGCCGCAAAGTTACCTCTCAATCACACTTTCCTCCTTGTAAATTTCGGACAAAAGTTTATTTCTTGGTGAGGCGGGTGAAGAGGGAGATGAAAGCGTGTGCCACGTTGTTGGCCGAGAAGAGGCCGCGCACTTCCTCGTGTAGGTCGTGGCGGGTGATTGGTGCGTCGATGGCCCACTCGATTCCCTCGGCGAAGCTCTCGGGGCTCAGGTAGTCGGCGATGTAGCCGGTGCGCAGGTGGTCGACGATGTCGGGCTGTCCGCCGTTACCGAAGGTCACCGGCACGCAGCCGCTTGCCTGCCCCTCGATGAGGGTACCAGGCAGGGTCTCATAGCGCGAGGTGGAGAGCACCACGTCGGCGTGGCGGTAGATGTCGTTGAGCCGGTCGGTGCCATTCACCGGTCCTATGAAAGTGTAGGGAATGGCAATGTCGCGAAGCAGCGCCTCGTTGCGTATGGCGCCATAGAGCAGCAAGTGCAGGCGCGAGGCAAGCTGCGGCTTGCTCGTGGCGATGTGGCGCATGATGGCGATGAGCTGGTCGAAGCCCTTCACAGGGTCGTCGAGGCGTGCCGCGCCAATCACCAGCACCTTGCTGCCGGGGCGCACGCCCCAGGAGTCATCGGGCTGGCGGTCGCATAGGAAGTCATCGACCGGGAAAGCATTGGGGATAATCTCCATGCGCGAGCTTTCCATAAGGTAGCTCTCGCGGCAGCGGAAAGCGAGCCAGTTGCTCACCGCCACGAAGCTGAGATTTGGGTGTGCGTCATAGAGTGCCTTCTTGCGCAGCAGCGTGAAGCGCGACAGGTCGAGCCGCGAGCGCGAGCGCAGATAGCGGCAGGTGCCACACTTGTCCTTGTAGCGGCGACAGTCGTAGGCATGGTGGCACAGCCCGGTGCAGTTCCACATGTCGTGCATCACCCACACCACGGGCTTGCCGGTGGCGCAGATGCGGTCGATGGAGCGCAGCGAGAGCATCCCCTGATTGATCCACGCCAGCACCACCACGTCGGCCTGTCGCACCAGTGGGTGGCTCGAGAGGTCACGTCCAAAGCGCGCGGTGTCAGCCTTGAAGAGGTTCTCGCGTGAGAAGCCGTTGTGCAGGAATATCTGCGCTCGCTCGGTGAGAAACACCACCTTGTCGGCCACCGGCGATGCCACCGACACCACGCGCGGGTCATCGGTGCGGCGATCCACCACAAGCAAGTGAGCTTCCACGCCGTTGTCGCACAGGGCATGCACGAGCCTGAGCGACACCACTGCCGCCCCACCCTGTGAGTCACTCTTGTTGATAATCACCACCCTCATATCATGCCGTGTTAAGCTGTTACAATTTCCTTAGCAGCTCCAGCACATCGCAGTTGCTCAGCGAGCGGTCGGCCTGCAGTCGCTTCACCATAGTGCCAATCACGGCGTGCACATTGCGGTTCTTGAATGCCTGGAGCATGTATTGGTAATATTTATCGAAGATATGCTCCATCTCATCGCTCTCAAGCTGGCACGAGAGGCGGCCCTCCTCACAGGCGGCATCGAGAAGCGTCTTGCGCAGCTTCTTATCCACCACCCCCTTGTCGTGCAGCATCTTGCGGCACATAGCGTCGGCAATAGTCATTCCCAGCGTAATCTGGAAGCGCTGAAACACGTCCTGCCATGCCGAAGTGGGCGATAGCAGCAAGTTGCCCACGGCATAGTATTGGGGCACCATGGTGATGCAGTCGAGTCCCTCACCATCGAGCGTAACCCCGGCAAGCATCTCCTCGGCATCGAGTACGGCCAGTGCCACCGACATTCCCGCTACACCATAGCATTTGTCAATTTCATCTCTGTATTTCATAATAGTTTCACATCGTGGAGCGGCACTCTTTTCCAATCCGCCCGAAATTTTCCACAAAAATACACCATTTTC
>CAMGFF010000091.1 GCA_946055125.1 uncultured Prevotellaceae bacterium
TAGCTATTATCGCCATATCTGAACAAGAACACCACAATAAGAATCACCACAAGCAGCGGACTCGTGAGCCACTTCACCCAGGCCCTTTTCCTCTTCCCTTTCTCCATCCCTTTCCACATCCCTTTCTCCATATCTTTCTCCATATCTTTCTCCATATCCATAACAATAAAAAATTCCCACTCCTCACTAATAACTCCTAACTCCTCACTAATAACTCCTAACTAAATAACTAATAACTCTCCAAGAGTTCCGGCCTCAGCTCCATCGTGCGCTTCACCGCCATCTCATGCTTCCACTCATCGATCTTCGCCTGATGGCCCGAAAGCAGAATGTCGGGCACACGCCAACCCTTATACTCAGCCGGCCGAGTGTACACCGGCGGAGCCAGCAGATTATCCTGGAACGAGTCGCTCAGGGCACTCTGCTCATCGCCTATCGCCCCCGGAATAAGCCGGACCACCGCATCGGCAATCACCGCCGCAGGAATCTCCCCGCCCGTAAGCACATAGTCGCCTATCGAAATCTCCCGAGTCACCAAGTGCTCACGAATGCGATAGTCCACACCCTTGTAGTGACCACACAGAATCATCAAGTTGCGCTTCATCGACAGCTCATTCGCTATAGGCTGCGTAAACCGCTCCCCATCGGGCGAAGTGAAAATCACCTCATCATAGTCACGCTCAGCCTTCAGCGCCGATATGCAGCGGTCCACCGGCTCTATCTGCATCACCATGCCCGCCTCACCGCCAAAAGGGTAGTCATCCACCTTGCGGTGCTTATTGAGCGTGTAATCGCGTAAGTTGTGCACCACTATCTCCACAAGCCCCTTGTCCTGAGCGCGTTTCAGTATCGAGCAGCCCAGCGGCGACTCCAGCATCTCGGGTATCACCGTGATTATGTCTATTCTCATCTTGTCGTCCATCGTGCAGTATATCCGTCTTTAAGTCGGCACACTTCAGCGCGTGCCGCAATACCATTTTGCAAAGTTAGCACAAATTCCCCAATCTCACCACCTCCGCAGTGCGAAATCTCCTTAATTTCCACCCGGCCATGCCCCATCACTCTTTTATTCAACTAATGCAAGCCTCACAGCAGCCTTTCACATTCATTTCTATTCCTCTCCTCTGTCGCTCCAATTTATCCCCCTTTTTATTTGCTTTCTCACCGATTTCTATGTAATTTTGTGCAATTCATTCTTTTGTATCAACCTTTTATGTTATAAAGCAACTATGAAGAAGTTTTTTATCCCTTTCCTTGCCGCCTTGGCTTGCGGCTCTGCCCTTGCCGCCACGCCTGTGGCCTGCGACGATGCTGCTAAGCAGCCCCTGCGCGAGTTCCGCGGTGCATGGATGCACACCATTTTCCAAAAACAGTATTCCACTCAATCCACCGAGGAGAATAAGGCCTACCTCTGCCGGCAGCTCGACAGCCTGCGCCTCTGCGGCTGCAATGCCGTAATCTTCCAGGTGCGCCCACAGGCCGACGCTCTCTACCCCTCGAAGCTCGAGCCTTGGAGCCGTCACCTCACCGGCTCGGCCGGTGTGGCTCCCTCGCCCTTGTGGGATCCACTGAAATTTATGATCGCCGAGGCTCACGCACGAGGCATGGAGCTACACGCCTGGCTCAACCCCTACCGCGTAACCACCACCCCCGATGAGGTGCTGCCAAAGGGGCATCTCTACTACAAGCACCCTGAACGATTCGTGAAGTATGACGGAAAGATGTACTTCGACCCTGCACTGAAGGAGAACCGCGACTTCATCGTGCGTGTGGTCGACGACATCGTGAGCCGCTACGACGTCGACGCTATCCACATGGACGACTATTTCTACCCCTACCCCAAGCCGGGTGTCGATTTCCCCGACGATGCCTCCTATGCCCGCACCGGCAAGGGCATGGACCGCGGCGACTGGCGCCGCCACAATGTGAACCTACTCATCGAGCAAATCCACAAAGCTATCGTCGCACGGAAGCCCTGGGTGCGCTTCGGCATTAGCCCCTTCGGAATATGGCGCAACAAGAAAAGCGACCCCCGCGGCAGCGACACCAACGGCCTCGAAAACTACGACGCTCTTTATGCCGACGTAACCCTCTGGACCAGCAAAGGCTGGGTCGACTACATGCTCCCGCAGCTCTACTGGGCCCTCGACCACCCCTCTGCCCCCACCGAGACCCTCGCCTACTGGTGGAACGACAACGCCAACGGCCGCCACATGTACTTCGGCCAGTGCGTCGCCTGGACCATGGACAAGCCCGACATGAAGCCCTCAACCGACCCTAACCAACTCTCCCACAAAATACGCCTCAGCCGCCAGCTCCCAAATGTGCAGGGCAACTGCTGGTGGCCCGCCTACGACGTGACGCGCAACTACCGCGGCGTGGCCGACTCCCTCATCCTCAAGGAGCAATCTCACATCGCACTCGTCCCCGCCTACCCCTGGATCGACTCCGTAGCCCCCGACCCCGTCAGCAACCTCAAAGCCGACACCTCGGGCTCCTCTATCTCTCTCCACTGGAATGCCCCCCGCACCTCCGACCCTCTGCAGGTGCCTCGCTTCTACGTAATCTATCGCGACTCACGCATCATCGCCGTCACCGACGCTACCTGCTACATCGACTCCCACCCCACCCCGGGCCGCCACACCTACTCCGTAACCGTCCTCGACCGCGCCAACAACGAGAGCCGCCCCACATCCCTCACCACCAAGTGAACCTCCCTATCACAACAAATTACCCCACACCGGCCTCAACCACCGATGTGGGGTAACATATAACTCTGCACAATTCCCCACTTTAGTCCACTTCAGTCCCTTAGGCATGCCAGCGGCACTACTAAGTCATTGATTATTTTGCAATTACGCAAATTTTAGGTATTCTTGAGGCTTTTCGTTGGGTGTTTTTGAGGTGATTGTGCGAGGGTAGTCGTGGGTGATATGGCAATTCATTCCTGTGCCAGGCTTATGCTTCCGTGCCCCGGTCAATAAAACGACTCACCCGGCACAGCCGCCTCAAGGCGCACTGTGCCGGGTGTTTCTGTTTCGATACTTCTGCGTTGTCACTTCGTGGGTATCTTGAGCGTCTGTCCGGCCTTGATGTTAGAGCCTTTCAGGTTGTTGGCACGCTGAATGTCCTTCACCGTCACGCCGGGATACTTGCTGGCAATCTTCGAGAGCGACTCGCCCGAGCGCACCTTGTGAGTGGTGCTCTTGGCTTTCTTCTTGGCCGGTTTCTCCTTGGTTGCTTTCTTCTCCTTAGCCGTATTCTTGGTTGCTTTGCTCTTCTTGGCTACGGGAGCCTCTTCCTCGGCAACCGGGCTGTCAATAGCGGCATTATCACCGGCTGCGGCCACTTCGCGGTCGCCACCGGTGTCGCGCAGTGGCACTTTCACCTTCTGGTAGGTCTCAATCTTCAGCACCTTGCCGCGGTTCACGGTGTTCTTGCGCATTCCGTTAACCTTCTTTATGCTGGCTGTGGTCACGCCATAGCGCTGGGCAATCTTCGAGAGCGTCTCGCCCTTGCGCACCTTGTGATACTTGGTCACAAGCTTGGTTTCCCAGGTGAAGCCCGCGCTTTCCTCGCGGTATTCGGCCGGCTGCACCACCTCGCGCTGGGCATATTTAGAGCTGTTGTAGGCTATGATGCTGTCCTCGCTCATTATGTAGGAGTACACCTGGTGCGAGGGCAGGCACAGCGTGTAGGGACGCTCGGCCATCGCCGGCACCACGTCGCGGCGGAACTGGGGGTTGAGCACCCGCAGCTCCTCGATGGGCATGTCGAGCACTGCCGATATTTGCTGCAGGTTCACACGGCGGGTGATGCTCACGGTGTCGGTCACTATGGGCTTCCGTGCCAGCCCCGGGCTAATGTTGTGGTGCTTGAAGTAGGTCATCACATAGTTGGCGGCGATGAAGGCCGGCACATAGCCGCGCGTTTCCTTGGGCAGGTAGGGATATATCTCCCAGAAGTCCTTTTTCTCGCCCGTGTCGCCGGCGGCACGGCGCAGGGCCTTGTTCACGTTGCCGGGCCCGCAGTTGTAGGCGGCAATGGCGAGCGACCAGTCGCCATAAATGCTGTGAAGCTCCTTGAGATACACCGCTGCCTTCTCCGACGAGCGGTAGGGGTCGCGGCGCTCATCCACCAGCGAGTTCACTTCCAGCCCCAGCCCCTTGGCTGTGCTTATCATGAACTGCCACAGGCCGGCGGCTCCCACCTTCGACACGGCGTCGGGGTTGAGCGCCGACTCAATCACGGGCAGGTACTTCAGCTCCAGCGGCAGGTTCTCCTTCTCAAGAGCTTGCTCAAAGATAGGCATATAGTATAGGCTCATTCCCAGCATTGCCTCCACGAGAGTGCGGCGGCGCTCCACATACATGTCGATGTAGCTGCGCACCACCTGGTTGTAGGGCATCTCAATATCGGTGGGAAGCGCCTTCAGTCGCTTTATGTATTCGGCGTCGCTGGCAGCGTTGCTCGAGCGTTTCTCCACGTCGGCGTCGAGCACGGTGTAGTTTTGCAGATACCAGTTCTGGAGCATCGCCTTGGTGTCGGTCTCGAAGCTCTCGGGATATACGATTGAGTTGTCTGTAATAGTTTCCTTTATCGACAGCAGTGTGGGCTTGGGCGCTGCCCAGGCCTGCAAGGCTGCCGCTCCGGCGATTACCATTGTGATTAGTCTTCCTTTCATCTTCTCTCAGTGTTTATATCGTTGTCACATAAAAAAATCGTTCGTTATCAGAAGTTCACCGCGCATTGCAACCCCACGGCCGGCACCTTGCCCAGCTGTGGCTCTATCACTGCCGGCTTCACATTCATCGAGAGGTCGGGGGTGATGTCGAAGTTGGCGAGCGAGGCATCCACATAGGCATCGACCATGCACAGCAAGTACACTCCCACCATGCTTATGATGCAAAGGTCGCGGTTTCGGCGGTAGAAGTCCTTCTTCGACTTCAGCACGCGCTTCAGCCAGTCCATGTTGATGTCTTCCTCGCGTGTGGTCGAGGGGTAGAAGTCCATGTAGCTGCGGGTGTTGGGGTCGGAGTCCATGGCGTCGCCATAGGCCTTGGTGTAGTCGCGCAGCATGCCGTTGTTCCACGAGGTGGCATAGGCGAGCCCCATAAATCCGCCCACCACTATTGGCAGCTTCCAGTAGCGGCGGTTGTAGATTTGCCCCAGTCCGGGACACAGGGCCGAGAGCCATGCGGCACGGGTGGGGTTGGGGCGGAACACGCGCACCTCGCCATAGGTGTCGCGCAGCAGCGAGTCGCGGCGCAGTGAGTCGCGCTCGGCGGCGAGCATCTCGGCGGCAAGCGCCTCGGCTATCGAGTCGGCAGCAATAATCACCGTGTCGCCGGCCAGGTCGACCACAGTGGTGGTGCCGGGTGCGGGCACCGCGCTGTCGGGCAGCTCCACAGGCACGCGGGCGGGGCGGTGGCGCACCGGCAGCGGTGTCTGGTCGGCCGCCCGGTCATTGCCGCCCGGGGTGGTGCGTGTGGGGCGCGGCACGGGCTGCTGAGCCTGCATGGGGCAAGGCGACAGCAGCATGGTTGCCACCGTCACGGCCACAAGCATCAATATTTTCAGTAGTAGGCGCTTCAATGCTCTTGCTTGTTGTGTTTTATGTTTCGGTCTATCCTTCCCGGTCGGTTTTCAGCCGGTCGAATACGGCAATTAATTTCTCAAGTTCGTCCTCGCTCGCAAAGGAGAATGTTATTTTCCCTTTACCAGTGGCGTCGCACGAGAGCTTCACCGGTGTGCCAAAGGTGCCCGAGAGGTGGCGGCGCAGCAGGTCGTAGTCCTTGTTGTTGAGGCTCCGCGGCCTCACGGCAGCCTTCTGCTCCTCTTCGCTTTCGGCCTCGCGATACTGCTTGGCGAGCTCCTCCACTTGCCGCACCGATAAGCCTTTTTTGAGTATTTCGTTGTAGACTTTGAGTTGCAGCGATGGCTTGTCGATGGCAAGCAGGGCGCGGGCGTGACCCATGTCTAAGCGCCGGTCGCGCAGCCCTATCTGCACCTCGGCCGGCAGCTTGAGCAGGCGCAGGAAATTGGCTATGGTGGTGCGCTTCTTGCCTATTCGCTCGCTAAGCCGCTCCTGCGTGAGGTTGTATTGCTCTATGAGCTTCTTGAAGGTGAGGGCAATCTCTATGGCGTTGAGGTCCTCGCGCTGTATGTTCTCAATGAGCGCCATCTCGGTGAGCTCGCTGTCATCGGCCGTGCGCACATAGGCCGGCACCGAGTCGAGTCCGGCGAGTCGAGCTGCACGGTATCGGCGCTCGCCCGAGATAATCTGGTAGGCATTGTCGCCCATGCTGCGCAGCGTGAGCGGCTGTATTATGCCCAGCTCGCGTATCGACACCGCCAGCTCCTCAAGCGCCTCCTCGTCGAAGAAGGTGCGCGGCTGGTCGGGGTTGGGCGTTATGTAGTCGAGGGGAATCTCGCTTATGGCCGATGAGCCGCTCGTCTGTATGTCGTCCATCGATATGAGCGAGTCGAGTCCTCTTCCCAATGCGTTGCGTTTCATTGCCATTTTCTTTCCTGTTGTTTTTTTCAGTTAGCAAAGTTACTACTTTTATTTCACACAGCCATAGCCATTGCCGCTATTTATGCTACTTTAGCTTTTCGCTATGCGCGATTGCGCGGGCGGTTGCGCGAAATAAGCTCCCGGGCAAGCTGCAGGTGGCTCGTGGCGCCGCGGCTCGTGGGGTCGTAGAGAATGGCCGGCAGCCCGTGGCTCGGTGCCTCGCTCAGGCGCGTGTTGCGGGGAATCACCGTGTCAAACACCATTGCCCCGAAGTGCGTCTTCAGCTCCTCATATATCTGGTTGGCAAGGCGAAGGCGCGCGTCATACATCGTCAGCAAGAAGCCCTCTATCTCAAGGTGCTGGTTGAGCTTCGACTTGATAATCCTTATCGTGTTGAGCAGCTTGCTGATACCCTCAAGCGCGAAATACTCGGCCTGCACCGGTATAATCACCGAGTCGGCCGCCGTGAGGGCATTCACCGTGATTAGCCCCAGCGATGGGCTGCAGTCTATCAGTATGAAGTCATATTGCTCCCGCACAGGCGCCAGCAGCCGCGCAAGCACGTGCTCGCGCCCCGGCTTGTTGATTAGCTCCAGCTCAGCCCCCACCAGGTCGATGCGCGAGCCTATTATGTCGAGTCCTTTCACGCATGTGCTCACCTGGGTGCCGCTAATGGGGTAATCATCCACCAGGCACTCATAGATCGACGAGGGCATCTTCTTGAAATCCACGCCAAGCCCCGATGTGGCATTGGCCTGCGGGTCGGCGTCGACAATCAGCACTTTCTTGCCCGAGTGGGCGAGCGAGGCGGCAAGATTAATCGATGTGGTGGTCTTGCCCACGCCGCCTTTTTGATTTGCAATAGCTATTATTTTACCCATAGTAAAAAACCTTTTTCTTTTTTCGCTGGTGCAAAATAATTAATTTTAAGTCACATAGCGAAAACATTTTGTCCTAAAAATGCCCAAATTGTTGATAACTCGCCTTTTTTGTTAATAACTCCCGGCGGCAACCTCCCTGTCGCAGGGGTGATGCCGCCGGTTCATGAAAATCTATGCTTATGTGCGAATTGATTAGTTATTTCTTAGGGCCTTTTTGCGATATTCCCGCACGCGCGGCACGCTTCAGCTGCACGCTGTCGCCTTTTGCGCGGCGCAGTCGCTCCTTGTGCACCATGCGCTGCATGTCGCCCTCCACAGGCAAGAACTTCACAAGCTGCGGCGCCGTGAGTATCTGCGCAAAGCGAGGAATGAACGACTTCTGTATCTCCAGCACACGAGCCTTGCCATCGAGGTCGGCAATCACCTGAGCCTTCGCTTCATCTATCGTCTTAGCCTCAGGCTTCTTCGTCCTGTTCTTTCCAAACTGCTTGCCCATCTCCTCCATGTATTCCTTATAGAGAGGGATAAACTTCTCAGTCTGCTCATCGGTGAGACGAAGCCGCTCCTTCATCATCTTCACGCGGGCATTA
>CAMGFF010000092.1 GCA_946055125.1 uncultured Prevotellaceae bacterium
TAAGAAGAAAATGGCTCCGAGAGACAAATCCCAACAAATGATTCATAATAACTATCAAACAATTCAATTTATTGTTGGTCATAAAGATGAACCTTTGTCCGAAGAGTTGTTATTGCAGATACATCGTCTAATGACAGAGAAAACCATGCAGAATCCTGATGACGCAGGACGCTTTAGGAACAATAATGACGTTGTGGTAGAGAATGGTATCACGCATGAAACTGTCCATACTCCGCCTTCCTATACGGAAATTCCTCAGTTTGTAGATGATCTCTGTGAGTTTTTTAATGAAAGAAATAGCAAACAATTTATTCATCCTATCATTCGTGGAATAACCATCCATTTCATAATATCCTATGTCCATCCTTTTTCTGATGGTAATGGACGTACTGCCAGAGCTATGTTTTATTGGTACATGTTAAGACAAGGATACTGGTTGACAGAATACCTCTCCATCTCCAGAGTTATTGCCAAATCAAAAAAATCCTATGAAAAAGCGTTCTTATACACAGAGGCTGATGGCATGGATATTGGTTACTTTGCTTCGTACAATCTAAGAGTGTTGGAACAATCTTTTAAGCAATTACAAGATTATATCAAGAGAAAACAAAACGAGAAAAAAGCAGCAAATATATATTTGCGCATGGGTGATTTCAATGAACGTCAAGCACAAATTATTAAATTATATGCAGATGATTCAACAGCATTAATAACGATAAAAGATCTGCAGATAAAATTTGGAATTAGCCCAACCACTGCAAAAAATGACATCATTGGTTTGCTGAAAAAAAATATTGTAACAGAGATCGCATTAAACAAAGTGAAAAGGGCTTATATTAGAGGAGAAGGGTTAGACTCTTTGCTATCTCAATGATATATCTTTATGGGCAATCATTGCATCAAATTCTTTCCAATTTTGCAAACATTGGAAGGAATTTGATGATTTTTGAATGCTTTGACTTATGCAAACCCATTTCGCCGTAAGCATCCGAAATCGGCTGGGTTTTGGGGGTGGGGGATGTTACGTAACTTTGCTGCCAAAAAAAGTTATGTTCAATCTGAAAGAAAACATCCGATTTGTGATGACGCAGCATCCGAGTGATATGCTTACTCCGAAATAAGCAGGGGAATCTTGCGCCGGTGGAGCCGGGCAGCGTGCCGGCGGCACGCGATTATGGTTAGCCCCACACAGCCCATGTCGTAGATATGGATTGTGTGGGGTCGCCCATAAAATGCGGCCGGAGAGTGTGACTCACGTCGCCCCATCCGGCCGCCAATAACCCAAAAAACTATAAAAAACCTATTGTTTACCCTTATTTATGAAGAAAATCATTAACTATCACTTTATTGAATTGTGCTATTGCTTATGTGCTGTCATTTACTGATGCAAAGTTAATGCCTTATTTGCATAATGATGTGTGACTTTTGTTCATAAAAAGGATAATTTTGTTCAATTGTGCATAAATATGGTGCAAAAATGTTTCGCAAAATATAAAAAATTGGTCAAAACGAGGAGAAAACGCATTATGGGCATAAACCAAAGGCGACAAAATGAGTCAATGTAGATTAGAAACAATAACGGCAAAAGAAGAAATGAAACTTATTCACCGCAATATCATCGATAAGTGCATTGTGGCGGCAATGCTATTGCTCCTTGCCATTCCACAACAAGCCAAAGCGGCCGAGCTGGCCAATGAGGACCTCGACTATGAGATAGTGTATCACTGGGGACTGATATGGAAGCACGCCGCCTCGGCCAGGCTGAGCCTGCGCTCGGAGGACACGGTGTATCACACCAAGCTCACGGCACGCACGGTGTCGTGGGCCGAGAGCATCTACCGCGTGCGCGACACGCTGCGCTGCACCATAGCCAAGGAGGGACTGCGCCCGCTGCACTATGTGAAGTCGTCGCACGAGGGCGGACGTGATGAGGTGGATGAGGTGCGCTACTCCTACTCGGGCTATACCACCACCGGGCACTGCACGCGCCGCCGGCCGGGCAAGCCGGTGCAGACGCGGGAGCTCACGGCACAAGGCGCGGCCTACGACATGCTGAGTGTGTTTTATTTTCTGCGCAAGCTCAATTTTGCGGGTATGCGACGAGGCACGGTGTATAAGTCCACAGTGTTCTCGGGCAAGAAAAAGGAAACGGTGAGCGTGCGCCTTGTGGGCACCGACGACATAAAGCTGCGCGACAAGAGCAAGCACCGCGCCTACCACGTGCAGTTCACCTTCACTCAGGACGGTGCCACCAAGTCGTCGGACGACATCGACACCTGGATTTCGACCGACGAGCAGCGCATTCCCCTCATGATACGCGGCCGCCTCTCGATAGGTGAGATCCGCGTCTACTACAAGCCCACGAAGTGACCCGCCCTCCCCAGGTGACAGCATTTGGTGTGTTTTTTTTCAAAATTTTGATACACCCACATCGCGGTGTTTCTGAGCGGGGTGGGGTGGTCAGTCGTAGAGGGCGAGGGTGCGGCGCAGCTCGTCGAGGAGCTGTGCCTTGAGCTCGGGGGGCTTCACCACGGTGATGCTTGAGCCGAGGGAGAGGAGCTCCTTGATGAAGTCGAATGTGAGCAGGAGGTGGAAGTGGAAGAGGGAGTAGTTGTCGTGAATCGCCACCTCGCGCTGGGAGTGGTGCAGGGGTAGGGCGCGTAGATACTTGGCCTGCTTGCTGTCGACACGCAGCACCACGTCCTTGGCCACTCCACGGCTGGTCATGATGCCGAAGCAGTCGTGGAAGAAGCCCTCGGCATCGAATCCCTCGGGCATTGTGAACACCTCTTTGCGGATATGAGTGCCCGACATACGGTCGAGCGAGTAAGTCTTGATTTTGCGATCCTTCACATTGTAGCCCACCACATACCACAGTTGCTTGAAGAGGCGCACGAAGTAAGGCTCAATCACCACGCCGGGGGTGGGGTTTATGCGAGTGTAGGATTGGTAGGTGAACTGCACGCGGCGGTTTTGCTTCATGGCCTGTATCATCACCGGGAGGTTGGTGCGGGAGCTTGGCACGTCTTCGAGCACAATGCGTTGGCTCACTTCGCCTACGTCGCTGAGCATACCGGTCATAGAGGCGGTGTCGATGAGGAGCTCGCGCAGCTTCCCTGCCTGCTCGCCGGTGTCCTTAATGTAATACTCAAAAGTGGCTGGGTCGCATTCTATATCTACGTTGAAAATGTCGGCTATTCCGTCGCGATAGTTGTAGAAAGTGCGCCGGGCGAGAGGTTCACCTCCCGAGATGTTGGAGTCCACCCACAGGCGGTTGAGGTCGTTGCGGGTGATGCGGCCATAGCGCTGCAGGGTGTCGATAATCCAGATGTATTTGTTTATTAATCCGCGGCCCATTTCTATCAGTTATCAGTTAGGAGTGAGTAGTTAGGAGTTATTTCAGTGAGTAGTTAGGAGTTATTTCAGGGAGGAGGGGAGGTGTTGGTTGGGAGAGAGGTAGGGAGTGTAGGAGAAAAAACTCCTCACTCCTCACTCCTCACTACTAACTCCTAACTGAACGAGGACTCCTAACTGAAAGAGGGTTTCCTCACTAATGCAAGGCCCAGGATGGTGACGGCGGCGTTGAGGAGGAGGAGCTCGAAGCTCATCACGTAGCCGAAGCTGTCGAGGAGCCAGCCCTGCACGAAGAAGCAGATTACCGGGGCGGCGATGCACACGGCGGGCACCCACTTGTCGCGCACCGAGGTGCGGCAGGCGAGGCCGAATGCGAAGAGGCCGAGGATGGGTCCGTAGGTGTAGCTGGCGATGGCATATACGGCGCTAATGGCGTCGCTGTTGCTGATGAGGTAGAACACCACTATCACCACTCCCATTATTGCCGACATTGCCACGTGCACCAGCTTGCGGGTGCGTGTGAGGCTGGCCTCGTCTTGCTTCTCGTGAGCCTTGAGCACGTCAACCGTGAACGAGGTGGTGAGCGAGGTGAGTGCCGAGCCTGCTGCCGAATATGAGGCCGAAATCAGGCCGAGAATGAAGAGGATTCCCACAATGATGGGCATATTGCCGCTCGAAGCCACGAGGCCAAAGAGCTCATCGGTCTTCTCGGGGATTTCCATGCCAGGAGTGGCGTGCACGTAGAGCACCAGCAGGGTGCCGAGTACGAGGAAGAGGGCGATGACGAAGAATTGCGAAATGGAGCTCACAATCATGTTCTTCTGCGACTCCTTGAAGTTCTTGCAGGCGAGGTTGCGCTGCATCATGTCCTGGTCGAGGCCCGTCATGGCAATCACCATGAAGATACCGGCGAGGAACTGCTTCCAGAAGTAGGTGCCCTCCTTGGGGTTATCGAAGAAGAACACGCGCGAGGTGTCGTGGGCAGCCACGGCGCTCACCAGCGAGGGGAGGTCGTAGCCCAGCCCCTTGGCTATGAACACTATGCTGAGCACCACTGAGAGCACGAGGCAGAACGACTTGAGGGTGTCGGTCCATATCACCGTCTGCACGCCGCCCTGCTTGGTGTAGAGCCATATGAGTGCAATGGTGAGCACCACATTCACCACAAAGGGGATTCCGAGCGGAGCGAAGACGAGGCTTTGCAGCACCACGCACACCACATAGAAGCGCACTGCCGCGCCGAGCATCTTCGACACGAAGAAGAACCACGCGCCGCTCTTGTAGGTGGCTGCGCCGAAGCGCTGCTCAAGGTAGCCATAGATGGAGATGAGGTTGCGCTTGTAGAACATCGGCACCAGCAAGTAGGCGATCACGAAGTAGCCCACGATGAAGCCGAAGCACATTTGCAGGTAGGAGAAGCTCTTGCCCACCACCATGCCCGGCACCGAGATGAATGTCACGCCCGATATGGCGGCGCCCATTGTGGCGAAAGCCACGATGTACCACGGCATCTGGCGGTTGCCGGTGAAGAAACTCGCGTTGTCGCTCTTGCGCCCCGCGAGATAGGACACAAGGAATAGGATAATGAAATAGCCGACTATGGTAGCCAGCACTGTCCAGGCTGTCATTGAGAGAATGATATTTTTTAGTGAGTGATTATTCTTTGTAGAGGAGGTACTTGCGGCGCTGCTGCTTGAAGCGCTCCACGTCGGCGGCCCAGGTGGCTTTAATCTCCTCGGCGCTGCGACCCTGCTCAATCATGGTGCGGATGTCGCCCCGGCCAATCAGCTTCTCGAAGAAAGAGGTGAAGAACTTGTCGCCTGTTGCCACGTTGCGGTAGGCGTCGATGAGATACTCCAGGTTGATGCCGGCGGCAATCACCTCCTCCTCATTGAGCGAGGAGAGGTCGCGCCCATGGCACTCCACATTGAGCTGCGGCGGATTCTTCGCTCCCGGCACGCTGCGCGGCGTGAAGCGGTAGTCGTAGCCCTTGCCCTTGAGCGCAGGGTGGCCGTAGATTTCGAAGGGCTTGTCGGTGCCTCGGCCAAGGCTCACCGGCGTGGCCTCGAAGTAGCATGTGGAGGGATAGAGATAGATTGCCAGCATGGTGCGCAGGTTGGGCGAGGGGGCAATGGGGAGGCGGTAGCGGGTCTGGTGGGTGTAGTTGTCGCAGGGCACCACCTTGAGGCGTGCGCCCAGTGGTTTGCCGTCCTTGAGCCAGCCCTCGCCGTCGGCCATCAGGGCAAGCTCACCGAGCGTCATGCCATGCACCACGGGGATGGGCAGGCGGCCCACTCCCGACTTGTACTTCATGTCGAGAATCGGTCCATCTACATACATGCCATTGGGGTTGGGACGGTCGAGCACCAGCACCTCCTTGCCATAGGTGAGAGCGGCATCCATGAGGTTGATCATCGTCACATAGTAGGTGTAGTAGCGCAGGCCCACGTCTTGAATGTCGATAACTATCACGTCGAATTTAGCCATCGTCTCGGCGCTGGGCATGGGCGACTTTCCGTCGTAGAGCGAGGCAATAGGAATGCCCGTGGTGGGGTCAACGCCGCTCTTCACCTTCTCGCCGGCATCGGCGTTGCCGCGGAATCCATGTTCGGGCGAGAAAATTGTGGTCACGTCCACGCCCTTCTCGAGCATGATGTCGAGTGTGTGCTTGCTGCCCACCATGCCGGTGTGGTTGCTCATGATTGCCACGCGCTTTCCCTTGAGGAAAGGAATATACTCGGCGGTGCGCTCAGCGCCTACCACCACTGAGGCCTCACACTGTGCTGAGCCATCGTTGGCACGCGCCCCACACTGTGTGAAGATGGCAATCACAGCCACAGCCACCAGTTTCAAGAAAACATCACGGTGCATAGTCGTCATTATCATTGTAGTAGTTGTTGTTTTATTAGATTATCAGGCGAAACGCCGGCAGTGGCGAATCGATGTGCAAAAATACTAAAAAGCGCAATAATATGCACCCATTTTCGGGCAAAAAATCACTTGGTGTGCCATTTTCTTGTCCCATTACAAGCCGGGAGAGGAGTTTAAGGTGCGGTGACGCACACGGGGTGTGGGAGCGAGAGGTGGCCGACGGTGGGGGAGAGGAAGCCTGTGGCGGGGTCGCGGCGGTAGGCGGTGATGCTGTTGTCGTCGCGGGCGGCCACGAGGAGGAAGCGGTCGCAGGGAGTGATGAAGAAGTTGCGTGGGTGCTTGCCGGTGGGCACATATTGCACGGCTGATAGCAGCCCCCGGTCGTCGACGGCAAAGACGCGAATACCGTCGGCCTTGAGGCGGTTAGAGGCATATAGGAAGCGTCCGTCGCGGCTCAGGTGAATGTCGGCCGAGCCGCGCACGTGTAGGGAGTCGCACTCCACCCTTTGCATCACGGCGAGGCTGTCCGTGTCGATAACGGCCACGTCGCCGCTCAGTTCGCCAATCACATAGCACAGAGAGCCGCTGTTGTTGAAAGCTATGTGTCGCGGCCCGAATCCCGGTGCGAGCTGCAAGGAGTCGGCCGGCGTTGCGCCCTCAGGGCCAATGTTGTATCGGTATATGCGGTCGGTGCCAAGGTCGGAGACCAGGAGCGAGGAGCCGCCGGGCGAGGGCATGGCGCAGTGAATGTGGGGCGCAGCCTGGCGGAGCGAGTCGGGGCCGCGGCCGGAGAATCGGTCGCAGCGCTTGCGGCCGGCGATAGAGCCATCGGGCGCGAGCGAGAACACCGTCACCGAGCCGCCGCTGTAGTCGGCGGTGAGCAGCTCACTGCCGGCGAGTGCGATGAAGCAAGGGTCGGCGCCCACACCCTCCACGCGCTGCACCGCGCCAAAGTGGCCGGTGGCGGCGTTGAAGTCGATTGCATACACACACGAGGCGCTGCCGCACTCACCCACGGCATAAACATGCCGGCCATCGGGGGCGATGGTGAGGTAGGAGGGGTTGGCCGCCTTCACCGAGTCGATAACCGCCATAGAGCCATCGGTGGCCGAGAAGCGCACCGAGTAGATTCCGTGGCTGCCCGAGTCGGTGTAGGTGCCACACACGAGAATATAATCGGCCGAGGGAGCATTTGTGCAGCCCGCGGCGCCCGCAGCCGCCACACCGGCGGCCATCATTTTCAAGAACCAGTTGCGAAGCATATAGTATAGTCGTTTTTATAAATATTTTATGCAAATATAATTCAAAAGCGGTGAAGATGCGCAAAATTCAGTGAGAAAAATTTGGATAATTCGGGCAAAAGCCCTACCTTTGCGCCGCAAATGCGACGAAGAGTCACACTTGAGAAGGATTGGACTATGGTGTAATGGTAGCACAACAGGTTTTGGTTCTGTTTGTCCAAGTTCGAATCTTGGTAGTCCAACACACCCATCGGGGAGCTATGCGGCAAGCGTAGCTCCCCGATGGCTTGTTGCTGTGGTAGTGGCGGAGGAGGGAGAGCGTGGATTTTGGGAGAAATACTTGCATAATCCGTGAATTCTTGCGAACTTTGCCCTGAAGTTGCCCTAGAACACGGCGACTTGGATATAATGATGTGAGAATTAGGACAAAAGATTAAAGGAAAAAATAATTATGCAGACGGTATTGTTTCACGAAACCGTGTTCGGCCCCATTCACAGCCGCAG
>CAMGFF010000093.1 GCA_946055125.1 uncultured Prevotellaceae bacterium
AGGAACTGAGTTCCTTGGGCCGTGCCAAAATTCAATAATTATTGCACTCGCCGGCAATAAATGCAGGGGGTGGAGCGTTATCTTAGATAATGAGTTGGCTTAAAAATAGAAGATTTGCTCTCGTGGCTCTGCTCGCATGGCTCTGCCTCTACGCTGTGGCTCAGGATAACGACAAAATCCTGAACCGCCCTTATGCCGACCTGAAAAAGCTCCACTTCGGATTCTCCGTGGGATTCCAATTCCAGGACCTGAAGCTGCAGAACAATGGTTTCGTCACCGAGAGCGGCGAGGCCTGGTTTGCCGAGGTGCCGGCTCACTCGCCGGGATTCTGCGTGAATGTGCTTGCCGACTTGCGCCTCTCGCAATTCTTCAACCTGCGCTTCTCGCCGGGCATGTATTTCGGCAACAAGAACGTGCACTTCCGCGACGCCGCCAACGACGTGGTGGAAACACAGAACGTGAAGAGCAACTATGTGGTGCTTCCCTTCGACCTGAAGTATTCGGCCCTGCGTCACCGCAACCTCCGCCCCTACTTGCTCGGCGGTGTGATGGGCGTGTTCGACGTGTCGAAGAAGCGAAGCGAGCAGATTGCACTGAAAAACGGCGACTTCATGCTCTCGGTGGGATTCGGCTGCGACTTCTACCTGCCTTTCTTCAAGTTCTGCCCCGAGGTGAAGTTCTGCTTCGGCCTCAGCGACTTGCTCAAGCGCGACCGCCCCGACCTGAGCGACGACCCCGACAAGCTGAAGTTTACCAACAGCCTCGGCCGTGTCACAAGCAACATGGTCGTGGTCACTTTCTTCTTCGAATAGCTTTATTAGCAATGAGAGGTATGTGCGACCCGACTACTTTTTTTTATTTTTTCGAATTGACTAATGAGTGATTTTTTCCGACATATTGCTTTTCTGCCCATCGCGGCTCGCGCTGCGGTCATCGCACTATGCTTTGCGCTCCCGGCTATCCCGGCTCGAGCCCAGGCCGATGCTCAGCTCTCGCAATACTGGGCCATGCCCACCTACTACTCCCCCGGGCATGTGGGAAACTCCGACTTCATTCGCATAACCGGAGCAAGCCGCCTGCAATGGCTGGGCATACCTAAAGCGCCAAGGGCTTTCATCGCAATGGCCGACAGCCCTTTCAAGCTCTTTGGTAAGCGCGTGGGTGCCGGCGTGGTTATCACGCAGCAAAGCGAAGGCCTCTACAAATCTCTCAACGCAGCACTCCAGGCCGCATGGAAAATGAAGCTACTAAAGGGCGAGCTGAGCATCGGCCTCCAGCTCGGGCTCTTGAGCCAGTCGTTCCAAGGCTCCGAGGCCTATATCCCCGACGATGACGACTACCACGAAAGCAACGACGATGGCATCCCCCGCACCGACATCAACGGAAACGCCATCGACTTCGCCGCCGGCCTCACCTACACTCACCGCCTCTTCTGGGCTTCCCTCTCGGCCACCCACATCAATGCGCCCACCATCACTATGAAGGACGAGAACGAGCAGGAGAAACAATATGAATTTAGCACCTCACGCATCTATTATTTTATGGCCGGTGGCAATATTCCAGTGAATAATACGTTATTTGAAGTGCAGCCATCTGTCTTGCTAAAGTCTGATGGCAACATATTCTCAGGCGAAGCAACCGCACGCTTGCGTTACAACAAATTCCTCTCGGGAGGCCTCGCCTACCGCTGGAACGACGCCGTTTCGCTAATGGTTGGCGCCGAGCTGAAAAATTTCTTCCTCGGCTATTGCTACGACTATCCCATCTCTAAGATAGCTCGCGCAAGCTCCGGAAGCCATGAGGTGTTTCTGCGCTACAACATCAAGCTCAATTTGGGCGAGAAAAACCGCAACAAGCACAAGAGTATTCGCATTATGTAGAGTTTTTTTACTGATGATTATATGAAAAAATCTATCATTTATATCGCAATGGCAATGGCCGTGATGTCGTGCATGTCGCCAAGGGGCACTATGAGCAGCGCCGGCGGCGAGGTAACCGGCGTGGGCGGTATTGCGTGGCAGGAACCCACGCCCTATGGCATGGTGTTCATCGACCGTGGCTCCATGAAGGTGGGTCCCGCCGAGAAAGACTCCGTGTGGGGTATTGAGCCCGCCGCCCGCGGTATTTCGGTCGACGCTTTCTGGATGGACGAAACCGAAATCACCAACTCCAAGTATAAGCAATTCCTCTTCTGGGTGCGCGACTCTATTATCCGTGAGCGACTCGCCGACCCAGCTTTCGGAGGTAATGAGGCTTTCAAAATCGAGGAGGACAAGGATGGAAACCCTATAACTCCCCGCCTCAACTGGAACAAGGCCATTCCCTGGCGAAACCCAAGCGAGGACGAGGCTCGTGCCATTGAGAGCGTCTACCGCACAAACCCTATAACCGGCGTGCGTGAGCTCGACCCTGAGCAGATGATCTACCGCTACGAAATCTACGACATGACCGAGGCCGTGAAGCGCAAAAACCGCCTCGACGCCTCGCGTCGCGACTACAACACCGACCACGAGGTGAGCCTCGAGCTCCCTGTTATCTCAAAAGACACTGCCTACGTCGACGATGAGGGCAAAATCCACCGCGAAACAATAACTCGTCCGCTCTCCGGCGACTACGACTTCCTCAACACCTACATCGTCAACGTGTACCCCGACACTACTTGCTGGGTCAACGACTTCGAGAACGCCTACAACGAGAAATACGTGCGCATGTATTTCTCCCACGCCGGATATAACGACTACCCCGTGGTGGGCGTGAGCTGGGAGCAGGCCAACGCTTTCTGCGCTTGGCGCACCGAGTTCCTTCGCCGATCCCTCGGCAAGCTGGGAGTCTATGTGGAGCCTTACCGTCTTCCCACCGAGGCCGAGTGGGAATATGCAGCTCGTGCCGGCAACAGCGAGAACAAATACCCCTGGAGCGGTGAGCTGCCCATGGAGGAAAAGGAGGGTTGCTTCTATGCCAACCTTAAGCCTATGGAGGGCAACTATGTGAAGGACGGAAACATTATCACTTCTCGCGCCGGAAACTACTCGCCAAACGACTTCGGACTCTACGACATGGCCGGTAACGTGAGCGAATGGACCTCTACGGCTTTCACCGAAAGCATCGACAACTTAACTAACGACCTAAACCCGGAATACCGTTACAACGCCGCTAAGGAGGACCCCTATAAGATGACTCGCAAAATCGTGCGCGGTGGCTCATGGAAGGATGCCGCACACAACGTGCGCAGCGACCTCCGTATGTGGGAATACCAGAACGAGCAGCGATCCTACATCGGTTTCCGTTGCGTCCGCTCCTCCGTGGGATTCAGCAAATCAAAAAAAAGAAAATAATCAAGTCTACTCTTTATAACTCACAATCTTTATTGCACTGACCGAAAATGGGCAAGATTAAACGATACAAAAACGTGGTGGAGAAATTTCTCTCGGGTGAAAAGGGACAGCGTTTCTTCAATTTCGCTTACAGCATTGGCGCCGCCGTGGTTATATGGGGCGCGCTCTTCAAGATTCTTCACCTCCCGGGCGGAAACACGCTCCTTTGCGTGGGAATGGGCACCGAGGTGCTTATGTTTATCCTCACTGCTTTCGACCGTCCCGCCAAGGAATATAAGTGGGAAGAGGTGTTCCCCGTGCTCGCAACCAACGACCCCGAAGACCGCCCCAACTTCTCGGGTGGCGGCGGTGGTGGAATTATCATAGGCGGCGGCAGCGAATCTTCTGTCACCCCACAGCAGGCTCGAAACATGGTGGGTATCCCCGACGCTATCAACCTCAGCGACGACGATTCCCGAAGCCTCAGCGAGAGCATTGCCCGAATGGCTGCCGCAAGTGAGCAGCTCTCCCGAATGGCCGAGCTCACCGACGCCACTCAGCAATACCTCGCCCGCATGGCCGCTATCTCCGACCAAATGGAGCAGCTTCGTGCCACTACCGAGGCTCTCAACAGCGTTTCGGCTACCCTGCTTGGCAGCTATCAGGCTATCACGGACAATAGCGAGCGCATCACCGGAAACGCTACCGGATATGCCGACCAACTCGAAAGCCTCAACCGTAATATCTCGGGCCTCAACGCCATCTACGAGATTCAGCTCAAGAGCATTTCTTCGCAGCTCGAAAGCATCGACCGCGTGAACCGTGGACTGAAGGACATCCGCGACATGTATGAGAAATCGGCCCGCGAGAGCTCAAGCTATTGCGACGAGACCGAGAAGCTCGCCCACAACATGAAGCAGCTCAATGGCGTGTATGAGCGTATGGTGAAGGCTATGACAACCTCTATCTACAGCCCCATGATGCACGGCAACGCTTTCGGCAACGGCAACAGCGACGACAAAAACGTGTGACCTCCGCTCTCCCTCTTTTTCTGCAACTTTCTTTAGTAACCTCAAACGTGTGTATAAATGGCTAATGCTCACAATCAGACAGTAGGCCGAATGTCGCCACGACAGAAGATGATAAACCTTATGTATATCGTCCTCACGGCTATGCTCGCCCTCAACGTGTCGAGCGACGTGCTAAATGGCTTCAGCCAGGTGGAAGACGGCCTCAGCCGCTCCAACCGCACCGTGGCCGACCGTAACTTGCAACTGTTTGAAAAACTTAAAGCCTTCAACGAGAAAAACCCCGAAAAAGGTGGCATCTGGCTCGCTAAGGCTCAGGAGGTGCGCCGCCGCACTCTCCTCCTATACGCTTATATCGACTCGCTCAAACTTGAGATTGTGCAAGCCGCCGATGGCGACAACGCCGACATCAACAACATACAGAACCTCGACGACCTCGAGTCGGCCGCCGTGGTCATGCTCGCGCCCGGCACCGGCAAGGGCAGCTCTCTAAAGCAGCGCATCGACGACTACAGCCTCTTTGCCTGCTCTCACATCTCCGACTCTACTCAGGCGGCCAACATTCGCCGCGTGCTCTCTACTCAGGTGAAAAAACAAGCCGGCAACATCGACTCTAAATCCTGGCAGGAAAACCTCTTTGAGAATATGCCCGTGGTGGCGGCCGTCACTCTCCTCAGCAAGATGCAAAACGACCTCCTCTATGTGGAGGGTGAGGTGCTCAACACTCTGCTTACTAATGTCGACATCGGCGACATTCGTGTCAACCAGGTGGAGGCTTTCGTTATCCCCGACTCCCGCATCGTGATGCGCGGAAGCCGATACTCGGCAAGCATAGTCCTCGCCGCCGTCGACACCACGCAGCGCCCCAACGTGTTCGTCAATGGCTCTCAGCTCGGAAACGACCGCGGTCTATATCAGGTGGGCACCGCAAAGGCCGGCAACTTCGACTACTCCGGCTTCATCGAGGTCCCACACGGCGATGGCACTGTGTCGCGCCACGACTTCCGCTCTTCCTACACCGTGATTGAGCCTATGGCCACCATCTCGGCTACTATGATGAATGTGCTTTATGCCGGCATCAACAACCCCATTTCTATCGCCGTGCCAGGAATACCCAACAACGCCATCTCGGCCTCCATGACCAATGGCACTCTGTCGCGAAATGGCGACTCCTGGGTGGCCAGGCCCGCTAAGGTGGGCGCCGAGGCTGTGGTCACTGTCACCGCCACCATCGATGGTGTGTCGCAGAAGGTCGCCTCTACCTCTTTCCGCGTCCGTAAGCTGCCCGACCCTATGCCTTTTATCGCCTACACCGACGCTAAAGGCAACCCCGAGCGTTACAAGGGGGGAAAGCCTTTCTCAAAGACTTTGCTCCTCCAGGCCGACGGCATTTCGGCCGCCATCGACGACGATATGCTCAACGTGGCCTACAAGGTGCTCAGCTTCGAGACCGTATTCTTCGACTCTATGGGTAATGCTATTCCCGAAGTCTCGGCCGGCGACAAGTTCTCCGAGCGTCAGCGAAGCAGCTTCCGCCGCCTTTCGCGCGGCAAGCGTTTCTACATTTCGCGCGTGCGTGCCGTGGGGCCTGATGGCATTGAGCGCACTATCGCTCCCATGGAGGTGATTATCAACTGATTGCAGAGCAAGGGGGCTTTCCTCCCGCCTCTCTCTCGACTTTTTTATGACTAAAATAAATATATAATCTCAATATGAAGATTCTTCGATACATAGCAGTGGCTCTGCTGCTCGCCTCGGCTGCGGCCGGTGCAGTGGCTCAAGACAAATCCACCTCAAGCGCCGTGCGCAAGCGCAATGCTAAGGACAGCGACAAGGACAAAGCCTCGCAAGTGACTCCCCGCATGCGCTCTTTCTACGACCTGAATGAACCGAGCGACGCCAACGTGCAGTGGATGAAGGTCATCTACCGACAAATCGACCTCCACAAAGAGCAGAACATGGCTCTCTACTACCCCGAAGAGCCTAACCAGGACGGAATGAACCTCTTCTGCATCATTATGAAGCTCGTGGCTCAGGGGCAGCTCACAGTGTATGAGTATCTCGACGGCCGCGAAATCTTCACCGACCAATACAAGGTGAAGGTGCGCGACCTCCTCGACCGCTTCCATATCCTATACTCCGAGGCCAAGGGAAGCACCGAAAAGAACCCTAAGTTCACTATCGAGGATGCCGACCTCCCCTCCAATGAGGTCCTCAGCTACTACGTCATCGAAAAGTGGCAATTCGACCGCGTCAGCACCAAAATGAAGCACTCCGTGCAGGCCATCTGCCCCGTGCTGCACCGCTCCGACGAGTTTGGCGGCGAGCCGGTGCGATATCCCATGTTCTGGGTGAAATTCGACGACGCTATCCGTCCTCACCTCGCTAAGCAATTCATCTTCACCAACAACGACAACAACGTGGCAAGCCACAATATCGACGACTTCTTCACCATGAACCTCTACAAGGGCGACATCTACAAGACCAAGAACCTACGCAACCTCTCGCTCATGCAGATGTTCCCCGACCCCGACGACTTCAAGCGTGCTCAGGACTCCATTGAGCAGCGCCTCCACGCATTCGACAAGACACTCTGGGTGCCCACCCGCGAAGAGCTCCAGGCTCGTGCCGACTCCCTCGAAGCCCTCGAAGAAGCCCGGGCTGCCGCTGCCGACTCCTCTCTCGTTATCTCGCAGCGCGATGAGAAGAAATCCACAGCCAAACGCACCACACGCAGCTCTAAGCGCAGCAAAGCCAAAACAGAAAAAAAGAGCGAAAAGGCCACCAAGCCCAAAGAGTCGAAAGTGAAAGAGCAGAAAGTGAAAAGCAGCAGCTCGGCAACCCGCAGCGTCCGTCGCCGCCGCTAACCCCACCTTATAAATGCGAAAATATCCCCTCCGGTAGGAGGGTGTATCAAAATTCGGTTTGATGATATTTTCATGTAGGGACGCACCCCGGTGCGTCCGCGTTACTGCCTCACAATCAGGCGATTACAAGAGTAACTCAGGCGGACGCACCAGGGTGCGTCCCTACATAAGTGATTGATTTCTCATTTTGACACACCCTATAGCCCAAAAAAAGAAGCAATCGCGTATCTCCGACACGCTGTCGACTCTTTTTTTGGCCGATTTCTGTTGCTTACGTTACGCAACAATCCACCCCCAAACACGGCTGATTTCGGATGCTTTCGGTGCGTCCCTACATCTATAATGGGGCGTATCTTGAGAAACTGCGCTTTTCGCCGGCGGCTCCGCACGCCCGGCTCATTGCGCAGTTTCTCAAGATACGAGTATTTTTTTCAACTTAGTTTACAAAAATAGGTGTGCCCTCCGAGAGCTTATTAAGGCCTCAGCGCGAGGCGCAGCCCGAGGTAGTTGCTGCAGCGGCCGGGGTTGAAGCTGCCACGGCCCGATACATGGCAGCCCCCCGTGAGGTCGTTCCAACTGCCGCCACGGTAAACGCGGCTCGACCCACTCTCCGTAGCACCCACAGGGTCGGTCTGCGCCTCGCCGCTATATGTGCGCTTTCCAT
>CAMGFF010000094.1 GCA_946055125.1 uncultured Prevotellaceae bacterium
TAAACCAGCGGTTCTTGTCGTCGATAGCCTTAACCGACCAGCGAGCCTTGAGGTTGGAGGGCAGAATCTTGGCAGCCTCCTTCGAGTTGAGAATGGCATTGACGGCTGCAGTATCGGTCACTGCTACAGTTCCGATAACCGGACCTCCCATCTGGCCTGCGCTCCACAGGAGCTCGGCAAGCGGGCGGGCAGCCACCTTGGCGGGAGCGGCCTTGGCAGCGGCGGCAGTGTCGGCGGCGGCAGCCACGGTGCTGTCGGCCGGAGCGGCTGCTGCGGCAGTAGTGTCGGCAGCCACCTCCACCTTGCCCGAAGCGGCGTTGCTCAGAGCCATGAGCGGCTGCTGGAGGTCGGTGAGAGTGTATGTTTCGTAGAATTCGAGGTTGGCAGTACCCTGGAGCAGCTTGCGCACGCGCTCAGGCTCCTTCACGCCCGGCAGCTCAAGGAGGATTCGGCCGGTGCTCTCAAGCTCCTGAATGTTGGGCGAAACCACACCGAAGCGGTCGATACGGGTGGCGAGCACGTTGCGAGAGTTGCTCACCATAGCGGCGACCTCATCCTTCAGTATAGCCTCAACCTGAGCATTGGTCGAGCCGGTCTGCACCTTCTCCACGTTGCGGAAGATGTGGGCGAGGTTGCCCTCGGGGGCAATCTTGGCATACTCGCGGCAGAAAGCTGCCACGAAGTCCTTCTCACCACGGTGGAGCGAATCGGTGATCACGATTGCGCGGTTAAATTTCGGGTCCGGGTTCTGGTTGGCGAGAGCCTTTAGAATGTCGGGAACTGAAATTTGAAGCGTTACGTTCATACCACCTTTGAGGTCAAGACCAAGTCCGACCTCCATCTCACGAGCTTGCTGGAAAGTGTAGTAACCTAAGTACACCTTCTCCTTAGCAATAGAGTCAATGTAAGCGTTGTAGTAGGTCTTGTAGGTAGCGTTGCCGGCATCCTCCGTGTTGGCCTTCGACTGGGCGAACTCCTTGGCGAGTCCCTCGAAGTGCGAAGTCACAAACGAGAACGACAGATAAAACGCACACACAAGCACCAACAAAACGGCAAGAACTCTGATAAATCCTTTACTTTGCATGTGTTGTTTTGTTAATTATTTTTGTTATAAAATTTTTCAAGTAGATTTTACAGCTTGCAAATATACATCAAATTATCCAAGTTTGAAATTTTTAACGAGGGTTTTTGTGATATTTTGGCTATTTCGGCCCGAAAAGGCACTTTTTTGCCCCGGTTTGGGCTTTGTTAGCGCGGATTTTTGTAACTTTACACCGATTTTTCAAATCTAAAAAAAAGACAACCAAAAGTGAAATTAGAAAAGACAGCATACCTGGTGACGGCGCTGCTTGCCGCATGGCTGCTCTACTCGTGCGCCAATATAGGCCGCCCCGAGGGTGGGCCGCGCGACATGGACCCGCCTATCTTCGTGGGCAGCGACCCTAAGCCCAACGCCATCAAGGTGAGGAAGAACAAGGTGGAGCTGACATTCGATGAGATTATTACGCTCAAGGATCAGCAGACTAAGGTGGTGGTGTCGCCCGCGCAGAAGGAGAACCCCGTGATTCGCTCGGGCGGCCGCAAAATCACCGTGGAGTTTCGCGACTCCATGCTCCCAGGCACCACCTATGTGATTGATTTCTCCAATGCCATTCAGGACAATAACGAGGGAAACCCCCTCGAGGACTTCTCATTTGCTTTCTCCACCGGCGACAGCATCGACACCCTCGCCATTTCGGGCATTGTGCTGCATGCGCTCACCCTCGAGCCTCAGCAGGGTGTGGTGGTGGGCGTGCACTCCTGCCTCGACGACACGGCTTTCGCGCGAGTGCCGCTTGAGCGTATAGCCCGCACCAACAGCTTTGGCCAGTTCACGCTGCGAAACCTCCGTGCCGGCAGCTACCGCGTGTATGCCCTCAACGACCTCGACCGCAACTACCTCTTCTCGCGCAATGAGGACATGGCTTTCATCAAGGAGGTGATTGTGCCTTCGTCGCACCGCGAAACCACGCTCGACACAATCTTCACCCAGCGCAATATCGTCGACACCATTATGCCCTGCGAGCACACCGTCTTCACGCCAAACGACCTGCTGCTCAATATGTTCAACGAGGGCTACCGCGCTCAATACCTCAAGAAGAATGAGCGCCCGGAGGACAAAAAGCTGCTCGTGACTTTCGCCGCTTTTGCCGACTCCCTGCCCCGGCTGCGCATCATCAAGCCGGAGCAGCACGCCGCCAACTGGTGCCGCATTGAGCGCACCGAGCGCTTCGACTCCATTGTGTACTGGCTCACCGACTCGGCCCTTATCAAGTGCGACTCGATTATCACCGAGATGCAATATTTCAAGACCGACTCCACCGACAACCTCGCCCTGGTGACCGACACCGTGCCTTTCATCCTCAAGAACACCTATAAAAAGAAGATGGAGCAGGAGGCCAAGAAAAAGGAGCGCGAGGAGAAGGAATTGCTCAAGCAAATGGAGCGCGAGCGCAAGCAAATGGATAAACAGCGCAAAAAGGAGGCTAAGCGACGCGCCAAGGAGGAACGCGAGCGACTGAAGCGCGGGCTGCCGCCCACCGACTCCACAATGGTCGACTCCTCGGGCGTGGTGCAATTGCCGCCCGACTCCGTGGCCATCGACAGCTCGAAATACAAGAAAGACCCACCCAGGCTGGGATTCTCCATCGCATCGAGCGCCACTATCGACGTGGATGCCCGCTTCCAGTTCAGGAGCGCCGAGCCGCTCGACTCGGTGCTGCAACATGGCTTCCACCTCTACCACTTTGAGGAACAGGACTCGGTGTGGAACGAAATTCCTTGCGACACCGTAAGCCTCGACCACGACTACGACCCGCTTAACTATGGCTTCGACCATAAGTGGGAACCGGGCGCCCAATATCGCCTCGTCGTCGACTCGCTCACCGTGAAGGGCTGCTACGGCCTGTGGAACTCGACACTGGAGCAGAAATTCACCGTGAAGAAACTTGAGGAATATGCCAACCTATTCCTCACCGTGACCAATGCCGCCGACACCGCCTTCGTGGAGCTGCTCGACGGCAGCGAGAAGGTGGTGAAGACCGTGCCCGTGGTGAAGGGCTCGGCCGACATCCTTAACATCGTGCCGGGAAACTACTTCCTGCGCCTCATCAACGACACCAACGGCAATGGCCGCTGGGACTCCGGAAACTTCGGCCTCGGCCTGCAGCCTGAGGAGGCTTTCTACTTCCCCAAGGTGCTAAAGATGAAGAAGAACTGGGACGTGGAGCAGGCCTGGAACCTCTTTGAAACGCCCGTCGACAGGCAGAAGCCCGATGCCATCAAGAAGAACAAGCCTGAGCGCAAGAAGGTGTGGGAAACCGAGGAGGAGAAGAAGCGCAAGCAGAAACCGGGCAATGGCTCCGGCGATGAGGAGGACGACGAGATGGAGGACTTCGGCAACCAGTTCTACTCGGGCGACAAATACAGCGACTTCAACCGGAATAACCGAAGATAGGATTTATAGGTAAGAGGTAAGAGGTAAGAGGTAAAGAGTAAGCTTGTGATAACAGTTGTGATTTGTTTTGTAGTGCCGGCTGCCGCTTGGCCGTGGCTATAAAAAAATATCACTTTTTAGTGAACAAATCGTTTATTTACTACATTATTATTAATAGAAACAAAATTTTATGGAAACTATCAAACCAGGAAAGTTCGTTGAATTGGTTTATCAGGTGAAGGCCGTGGATGCCGATGGCAACACATTCACCATGGAATTTACTGAGCAGCGCCCCGATAAGTTCGTGTATGGCGTGGAGCAGGGCCTCATTGAGAAATTCGAGAAGTCGCTTCTCGGAATGGAGCAGGGAGCGAAAATCGACTTCGTGATGACTCCCGAGGAGACTGCCAAGGAATTTGGCGAACGCGACGAGAAGGCCGTGATGACACTCAACAAGTCGCTCTTCACCATCGACGGCAAATTCGACAGCAACACTGTGGCCGTGGGCAAGGTGCTTCCCATGATGACCGAAGACGGATACCAGGTGCAGGGTATGGTGACCGAAATCACCGACGACAAGGTGGTGATGGACTTCAACCACCCTTTCTCGGGCAAGACCGTGAGCTACACGGGGCATGTGCAGCTCGTGCGCGATGCTACCCCCGAGGATATGCCCAAGCACGGCGGATGCGGCTGTGGCTGCGACCACGACCACGGCTGTAGCTGCGACGATTGCGGCGGCTGCCACTGATGAGTAACTCTATTTTAGGGTGAAAACAGGTGAAAATAGTTAAGAAAATGTAGCGAATACTTAAATAACATTAAATTGGAGCGTATAATATTACATTTTTCTTGACAAATAGAAAATATATGTGTACATTTGTATCGTGTTTTTCATAGTATTAAATTAAGATTAAGGTTTCAGTAGGCTTCGTAGTGATACGCAGCCTATTTTTTTGCACCCATTCCACTACAAATACCGGCCATGCCCTGATTATTTCACCGTCACGATGCGTGCCTCAAAGGGATACCATATCCGGCCTTCCACGCCGTGGAATCCTGCGTCGGTGAGGAGCTTCATGTAGGAGCGCACCTGTGCGGCGTGGCTGCGGTGGTGCGGCTCGCCGAATTTGTAGTCGATAACTATTGTACGGCCGTCCGGGGTGGTGATGATGCGGTCGGGACGCGGACGGTCGCGCCCCACGAGGATGGTGCGCTCGTTATAGACGCGGTTGCCGCTGGCAAACCAGCTTTTCACCTCCTCGCTCTGGCAGAGCATGGCACGGATGCCCTCGGTCATGGCGCGATGCTCGACAGTGTCGGCTGGGAGCATGAAGCGCGAGTCGCAGTATCGAAGCACGCGGTCGAGGTCGCTGGCGGTGTGGATCATGCTGAAAATCTTGTGATAGAGAATGCCGCGCTCGCGCTCGGGCGTGTAGAACACGTCGGGGAGCTTAAACACGGCCAGGTCGTGGCGGTTGATTACGCGGTAGGGCTCCATGTGCTCGGCCGGCGCGGGTTTCTTCTTTTCCGATTGCGTTTTGGGGCATATCGAGCCTGCTTCGAAGTAGGTCTCGCCGGTTTCGAGGTCTTCGTTGGCGCTGAGCCAGGTGGCTACGTCGGCATTGTGCCTTTCGTTGAGTTCCAGGGCCTCCTTGTGGCCGCAGCAGCCGGTGAAATTGGCGAAATAGTAGTCGAGCTTCTGGGCCAGAGCCTCTCCTTTCTTGCCGCTGTGGCCGAGGGTGAAGATGTGAAGCTCATCCACGGCGCGTGTGAAGGCCACATAGGTCTTGTTGAGGCTGTCGAGCGTGGCGAGCTTGAGTTGCTCAAGGAAGGGCTTGGCGAGGGGAGTGTCGTCGAGCCCCTTGTAGCGCGACACGGGGAGGAGAGGCGGGATGAGGCCGTCGTCGTAGCCGGTGAAGAACCCCGAGTCCCACAGCTCCTTGTGGGTGAACCAGAGTGTGTCGCTGAGTTTGCCAATTTCCCATGTGGCGAAAGGCAGGATAACGCAGCCAAACTCCAGTCCCTTCGACTTGTGGATAGTCATCACATTCACTGCGTCGATGCCTTCGGGCGAGGCTATGGAGAGGTGGGAGCCGGCGCGGTCCCACCAGCGCAGGAAGGAGAGCAGTGTGCCGCAGGTGCGTGTGGAGAAGTCGATTACCACGTCCTGGAATGCCTGTAGGAAGGCGTTCTCCTTCACCCTTGCCTCCTCGCTCACGCACTCAATGATGCGCTCCACGAGGGTTACGAGCGAGAAGCTCTCGCTGTTGCGGGGGAGGAAGCGGGTGATGTCGCGCTCGGCGGTGTCCATCTCCTCGATGTGGGCGAAGCACTCGTCGAGGGCGTCGCCGGGCAGCTTGCCGGTGTTCACTATGCGCTCATATTGTCGCAGCAAGCGGTGCAGGTGCTCATTGAAGGAGCGCAGGCGAGTGCGCTCGTCGATGCCGTCGGGCATCGTCTGGGTGAGGGCGATGTATCGCAGGTAGCTCACCACGAGCCTCACTGCAGGGGAGTTGCAGAGCAGGAGTGACTCATTCGACACCACATTGATGCGGTGGCGGCGGTCGTCGAGCTTGTCATACTCAAGAATGTTGCGAATCATCGTGGCTCCCTGGGCGTTGGTGTTCACGAGAATGGCGATGTCGCTCTGGCTGTAGCCGCGGTCGATCATGTCGCAAATCAGGTTGATTACGCGCTCGGCAATGTCGTCGGCCGTGAGGGCTTTGTCGAGCATGTTTATTCTCACATAGCCCGATTGGGGGTCGAGGCCGTCCTTATAGTGCTGCACCACATTGGCATACACATCAGAGAGCTCCAGGGTGGCGGCGAGGTGGGTGAAGAAGATGTTGTTGAATTTCACCACCATGGGGCGGCTGCGCCAGTTTCGGTTTTTGTCGCTTTGTGGGGTGACCCACTGGTGCAGGTCGTGGCCCACCTTGTATTGTAGCAGCGAGGGGTCGGAGTTGCGGAAGCGGTATATGCACTGCTTCTCGTCGCCGATGATGAGGTTAAACTGGTTGTCGGCAAGACTGTTGCGGAGCATAGGCTCCATGTTGTGCCACTGGAGTTGCGAGGTGTCCTGGAACTCATCGATGAGGAAATTGTTCACTCGAGTGCCAATGCGCTCATAGATGAAAGGCGTGTCGTCCTCGCCGATAATGTCGGAGAGGAGGGAGTTAGTGTCGGAGAGGAGTATAAGGTTGTTCTCGTTGCGGAAGTTGGTGACGCAGCGGTTGATGTAGGCCAGCAGGCCGAGCTTGTAGATGTTGCCTATAATCTTGGTGAGTAGCACATAATCCCTTGCGCTGTCGAGGGCGATGCCACACTGCTCGTCGATGAATTGATTGAAGTTGTCGTCGGGTTCAGGGAGATGCTTGGGCATTTTGCTCTTGGTGATGTTCGACTGACCGACGCCAAGATACTTGCGGTTTTCGAGTACCTTCTCGGTGAGTTTGAAGTCGGGGTCGGCCGCCTTGATGAGGAACGCCGAGAGCGAGCCGCGCCGGCTGCGGAAATCCTCATAGCCGCTTTCCACAAAGCGGCGGTTGCCCAGTTTCACGGCATTGTGGAAGCGGTCGAGGAGAATGTGGGCGCGTTGTTCGAGCGACGTCTGGAATTGCATTAGCGTGCCACGGCCGGCATCGAGATATTCGTTCATCTCGTTGTGTACCTTTCGAAAAGTTTCGGTGTTGATTATGCCGGCGAGGGAGAATAGGCTCTTGCCTGAGCCGAATCCCTTGCCGTCGGCGGCCTGCTGGTTTCCCTCCTTGAATGGGTTCCAAGCTCCCTCACCCTCGGCAAGCTGCGCGTGGACGTATTTCTGGAGCCAGCCGAGCACCTGTCGGTATTCGTTGTGGTCGGAGCGGATAAGGTTGAGGAAGTCGTGCACGCCCACGGCGAGGGCATATTCATCGTTAAGCTCAATATCGTAGTCATAGGGCAGCTCCACCTCGGCGGCGAAAGTGCGCAGCACGATTTGGAAGAACGAGTCGATGGTGCTCACGTTGAAGTTGGCATAGTCGAAGAGCAGTTCGGTGAGTGCGCGGCGGGCAGCGTCGCGCACCTGCTCCTCGGTGGCGTGGAAGTGGGAGCAGAGGGTGGAGAGGTAGCCACCCTCGGCCACTTGCCAGCCGGCGAGCACGGCGAGTTCCTTCACTATGCGCTGCTTCATCTCATCGGTGGCCTTGTTGGAGAAGGTCACCGCCACGATGTGGCGGTGGTATTCGCGGTGACGATTACCCGTGTAGAGTCGAGGCTCGCCGTGAGAGTTAGAGCCGAGCAACAACTTAATGTATTCAAGGGCAAGGGTGTAGGTCTTTCCCGACCCTGCCGAAGCCTTAATGATATTGAGCATTTCTATCAGTTAGGAGTTA
>CAMGFF010000095.1 GCA_946055125.1 uncultured Prevotellaceae bacterium
CGGTGCCGGCGGTGCCTCAAAGAATCCCCCCTGTATCATCATCACGCTATCCTCGTGGCTGAAACCGGCAGTATCGGCATCGAGCTGCACTGCCTCCGGCCTGCGGTCGATGTGAAGGTCCGACTTCAGCGCGGCTTTCGCGCCACGGTGCAGTGCCTGATTGATTTGCTCGCGCAGGTTGATGCGTGCCGTATCTACTATCTGCACCTTCTCGCGTGCCATGTTGTCCTTATATTTCGCTCCGCCAAAGCGGAAGTGCATATCATCGGGGTTGCCGTAGATGTTAATGCCAAACTTGAATGGAATGGGCGACTTGAGCACCGACACATGGTAGCGGAAGTTCAGGTCGAGGTCGTTGTGCCCGAGCACGCCAAGGCGGTAGCGGTCCACGTCGAACATAAAGGGGAACAGCTCCATCTGCGAGTTCTCCACCAGCATCTCCACCGTCATCTCGTCTATCACGTTGCGCTCTTTGTTCTTGAATAGCAGCATCTTGGCTATTTTCTTGAATGTGGCCGCGTCCATAAACACCAGGTCCTTGCCGTGCAGCTTCATCACTGCCTTGAGCGAGGGTATCACAAGGTTCATGGTGCTGTCGACCTCGCTCGTGGCGGCGAGGTCGGCGTCGATCACTCCGTCCACCGACTCCAGCAGGGGCATTATCGAGTCGAGCCCGGGTATCATCTTCAGGAAGCGTCCCACCTGTATGTCGCTCAGCGAGAGGTCGAAGCCCATGCGTATGTTCTGCAAGTCGGGCGCGGCATACATGGCGTTGAATCGCGCCGTGCCTATGTCGGTGCGTGCTTTCAGCTCATTGAGGTTCACCACGCCGTCGTGCACCAGCAGGTTGCCATTGAAGCGGTTCATGAATAGGTCGGTATAGAGTATGTTCTCGGCTCGCACGCGAATGTTGGCATCCACGTTGCCGGGCACCACAAAGGCGGTCATCGCGCTGTCGCCATCGGCGGTGGCGGTGGCGGCGACTTGCCGGGTCACCTGGTCGATGTCGTCGCTGTCGGTGATGTCGTTGAGTCCGTCGGCATTGCCGGCGAATGTCATTCCGTCGGTGGCAGCCTTGATTAGCTCATTCACGTTCAGCGTGTCGGCCTTCACAAAGAGGTCGAGGGTGAGTGGCCGGCGGGTGGAGCCGAGCAGGGCGTGGCGTATGTTGCGTATTCCGCCGCTCACGTCCACGGTGGTCTGTCCGCTCTTCAGCGTCATGCGGCGGAATGTCACGCTGTCGATGCTGAATTGCGAGTTCATGTTGCTTATTGAGGAGCGCAATGGGAAGTAGGGCGAGTAGAGCCTGCCCTTGGCGCTCTTCAGGCTGCCGTGCATGTTCCACTGCATGAGCAGCCGTTTCATGCCATTATCCACCCCGAAGTCGATGGCATTGGGGTCGGCGGTGCGTCGACGGCGACTTGCCACTTGCAGCACTGTGTCGTTGCTCCACTCGGGGTGAGCGGTGCGCAGCGAGTCGAGGCGGCGCTTTAGTCGCTCGGCGCGTGCCGTGTTGCGCGGGCGCATGGCGGCGTTGATATTGGCGCGGCTGTCGGCAAGCACCAGGCGCATGGTGTTGTCCTTGTAGGCGATGCGGCGCGCGCTCAGCCCTAAGCGCAGCTGCGGCACCTTCACATTGCCCTCATAGCGCGATATGCTGCCGCCGCAGTCTATGTCGCGCAGCCGCAGCCGTGTGCCGTCGGCCTGCTCCATGGTGAGGCGGCCCGAGCGCACGCGCAATCCCAGCGGTATCACACTGGTGGTGTCGCGCTGATAGGAGCCATCGGCGATGCAGCCTATTCCGGCGCGTCCATGGGCCATGGTCACCATCATTCCCGCAACCGAGGCTGCCATGGTATCGACATCGGCCGTGAGGCGCATGAGGTTGTCCACGGTGTTACCCTTCAGCTCTACGCTCTCGTTGCTGCCAAAGGTGAAACCGGCTTTGCGGGCATAGAGGCTTATGGTGTCGGCCTCGGAGTTGTAGAAAAGGTCGCTCAGCGCCAGGTGGCCACCGAGCTTTATCTGCTGAAAGCGGTTGGTGGTGAGGTCGCTCATGTGGGCATCCACGGTGGCGTCGGCTGTGAGGTCGCCGCGCACTGTGAAATTGAGCGGCAGGTTCATGGCGCGGAGCACTCGCTCTATGTTGGCCGTGCCTTTCATCTTCGCTGCCACATGGGGGTCGCTGAACACGTTGTCGGCCGTTGCGCTAAGCTCCAGTGCCACTGCCTGACCCTGCAAGATGAGCTGCTCGAGGGTGAAGGTGCTGCTGTCGGGCTTGCGGCCGTTGAGCTTCATGCCCGCCTGCATCGCCACGCGGTCGATGCGTGCATTGCCGTTGGCCGCCTCGATGAATGAATTTGGCACGCTCAGTGTGGCGTCGAGCGAGGGGAGGTCGGTGCCGAGCAGGTCGTAGGGCTCGGTGAGCCGGGCACTGATTGTGGCGGCAAGGTCGCTCCTCACGCCGGCAAAGAGCCGGGTGTACACCTCGGGCAGAATCGTCATCACCGAGGCAAATTTCACCGGGCCGAGCACCGCATCGAAGTCGCGCAGCAGCATGGTGTTGCCATCCTCTATGGCAAGATTGAAATTGGCCGGCACGTCGAGCACCGTGGTGTGCATATTGCGCACCGCCACGTCGATGGGGCGGCTCGATGCCCACTCCACATCGCCCTGCATGGTCATGGGCAGGTTTTTCATCAGCTCTATCCCTGCCATGGTGCAGCTTGCCGTGGCGGCAAGATTGAGGGCGTAGGTGTCGCCGGTGGTGTTAGTGAGCGTGAGCTTGCTGAGGCTCGCGCCGGCACTGAGCGTGTCGGCAAGGTTGCAATAGGATATGCGTGTGTTGCCGCGAAGCTCCAGCTTGTCGCAGAACATCGTGGGAAGCGACAGCGACTCTTCGCTCTCAGCCTCTTCGCCCGGCAGGGCTATGAGATAATTGGCGCGTGTGGCCGATGCGTCAACGAGATTGAGCCTCACGTCGTCGGCGCTTAGGTCGACCAGCGACAGCGTGCCATAGAGCAGCCTGAGCACATTCACGCCGCCATGCAAGTGCCGTGCCTCAACGAGCGAGTCGGCACCGGCGGGCAGCAGCGTAAGGCTGTCGGCGGGCAGGTCGCCGAGGCTGCGCGAGACGATGCACAGCGAGTCAACGTCGAGCATGAGGTGTGGAAAGCTGCTCCACGCCGTGAGCTCCACCCGGCCTATGCGCACATCGGCATTGAGGCTCTCATTGGCTATCCGGTTCACTATGGGGGTTAGGCGCTGCGGCGTTAGAATCCACGCCACGCCACAGAGCGCCACAATGAGCAGCACTGCCACTATCCATGCGCCTGTCTTCACTGTGCGCTTCAGTATCTTTTTTGTTTTCATAGTTTTGAGCTTGCGAATAATTTCGTTATTAGCCTACAAAAATACGAAAAATCCACGATACTTCACCTCACACCTACCAAAAATCCCACTTTTCCTCCACAAAAATGCAAAAAAGTGAGAGCCATGGGCCACAATAGTGGTCTTTCGGCTCTCACCTGAATATTATCTTTGGAGTTTCACCTTGGCCAAGGCTACCCACGAAACTCTCCTGTTTTCGTCATGGAATTTACTTCACAGCCACCTTCTGCACCTTGCCATCGGCCACCACGATGTAGAGGCCCGATGCCACTGTGCTGCTCGCTGCCTTGCTCACGAGTGTGCCGGCTGTGGTATAAACGGCCACTTTCTCAGCTCCAGCCACGCTGATTGTGCCTCCCTGCACCTTCACCTTGGCTGCATCGCTTGCCACAAGGCCAGCTCCGGAAAGTCCTGTTACGGTAAACACCGGCTCCTCAGCGTTGGTCACGTCAAGCGAGAGCTTGAAGTTGGTAATCTCCGAGCCGTCGCCAATGATAAGGTTGTTGCCCGATTCGCTGCTGACGCTGGCATAATAAGGCACGCCAATCTCCACTGCCGAGCCATTCGACACTATGGCGTTGTTCCAGCTGCGGTTCTTGGTAATCTTGAACTCACCGGCCATCTTGTCAAGCTCAATCTCATAGAGGCCTTCGCCCACGAGGGTCATGTCGCCGCTCTCAAGTGCCCAGCCATTGTAGGCACCCACAAGCTGATACCCAGGTGTAGGCTCTGCTCCGCTCTCGGCAGTCATTGTGAGGGTTGCATTCTCGCCGCTCAGGTCGAGCACCATCTTCACGTTGGTGTAGTGCATGTCTTGGTTGTCGGTGCATAGGTCTTGACCTGCGCCAAGCACGTAAGGCTCTCCAAGCACCACGTTGGCACCGGTTGCATTCTTCTTGAAAGAGATATTCCAGCTGTGGTCGGCAAAAATTCCGAATGTGCCCCAGAACTCAGCCACGTTAATCTCGAATACATTCTCCGACACCTTGGTGAACTCAGGCGCTTCGCCAATGTTCCAGCCATTCCATATTCCGCACAGGCACCACACACCCACTTCGGGCATTTGCTCTGTGCCGTTGATTGTGAGGTAAAGGTCATCGCCATCCTTGCGCAGGGTGAGCGAGCAATTAGTGAAGCTCGAAGCAGATTTGGTGAACGACACATCGCCGCCGCCTTTCTGGAGCTTATACTCCTCGCCTATGTTGAGCGTAGAGCCATTTGAGGCGTAGCCCACATTCCACGAGTGATCCTCAATCACCTTGAAAGCTCCAACAATCTCAGCGATGTTGTCGATTTTGTAAGTTCCATCCCCCTGCTGCACAAATTCGGGAGCAGCGTCTTTATTCCAGCCATTGAAGGCTCCTACGAAACAATAAACCGGCTCGGCCATTCCGGCCAGTGCAGTTGCCACGATAGCAACCAGTGAAAGTAAAAATTTTCTCATGTTGTAAATGTAATAAGGGTTAATTATAATGGTTTTTGTTATGGCAAATATAACATAAATGCAAATTTGCAGTGCCACTTGGTGTGTTAATTCTCCTAAAATATGTTCAAAAACACATGTTTTTGCATCACTGCTGCGACTCCTCAAGCGCAGCCAGAATTTTCTTCACCTCGGCATCGGTCTGTTGCAACTTTGCCTTGCATATTTTCAGCAGCTCAAGCGAGCGCGAAGTGAGGGTGGAGAGATTGTCGATAGAGCAATTCTCGCTCTGCATTTCGCGCACAATCCTCTCAAGTTCGGCAATTGCCTGCGAGTAAGAAAGATTATTTTCCATATCCGTAATTTTTCTGAAAAAATGTCGTTGTTGTCATCAATAAAAGTCCCCAAGCCAAAAAAGCTCACAGCTCACAGCCCGTCACCGTCGATTCCACCTTGCCTGTGGCAAGATGAGTGGTGATAGTGTCGCCGGGAACAAGCTGCGAGGCATCAGTCACCGCGTGGCCATTCACCGTGGTAAGCGAGTAGCCACGGCGCAGAGTGTTCTGTGGCGAGAGAATCTGCACCTTGTCGAAGATTGCAGTGAGGCGCAGCCGCTCGCGCACCATTGCCTGAGCCGATGCCTGCTGCATCTGCTGCACGAAGAAGCGCAGACGCTCGCTGCCGCCGGTTATGCGGCTCTGGGCCGTGAGCGGCACAGTGTGCACTATGCGCTGCAAGCGGGCGCGATTCCGCTCCACTATGTTGCTTGCTATGAGCGGAATAGTACCGGTGAGATACTGCATCTGCCGCGTTGCCTCGGTGAGATACTCACGGGCAGTCACCGTCACCGCATCGCGCAGCTCATCGAGGTGGGCAAGCGCCTCCACTCCGCAGCCTATCAGCAGTTCGGCGGCGGCCGTGGGAGTCTTCACGCGCCGGCCGGCCACATAGTCGAGAATAGTCACATCGCGCTCATGGCCTATTCCCACCACCACAGGCAGGGGGAATTGCGCCACATAGGAGGCGAGAGTGTAGTCGTCAAATGAGTTGAGGTCGCTCGTAGAGCCACCACCGCGTATTATCACCACGCAGTCGAAGAGGTCGAGGTGCCGGTTTATGCGGTCGAGGGCCGCCGTCACCGAGGGCACGGTTTCCTTGCCCTGCATCACCGCCGGGAAGAGGCAAGTGTAGAACTGCAGCCCGTAGGCATTGCCGTGAAGCTGGTTCATGAAGTCGCCGTAGCCCGCCGCTCCCGCTGCCGACACCACCGCGATGCGCTGTGGCACGGCCGGCAGTGGCAGCTGCTTGTTCATGTCGATAATCCCCTCGGACTTCAGTCGGTATAGGATTTCGCGGCGCAGGCGTTCCATGTCGCCCAGCGTGTAGCTCGGGTCGATGTCGGTAATCACGAGCGATATGCCATATTGCTCGTGGTAGTTCACCGACACCTCAAGCATCACCTTCAGCCCGCTGCGCAGCTCCTGCCGCGTCACCTGCATGAACTTCTGCCGCAGGTAGGCATAGCGGTTGGCCCAGATTATGCCGCGCATCTTAGCCACGGTGGCGCCGGTGCGCTCATCCTTCTCAAGCAGCTCAAGGTAGCAGTGCCCGCCACGCACGTTCACGTCGCTGAGGTCGGCACGAATCCAGCAGTTACACACCGCCGGGTTGCTCAACAGCCGCTTTATGCGGTTGTTGAACTCCCTCAGCGTGATTGCTTTGCAGCCCGCGTTCTCAGCCATGGCGCTTTAGTCGCGGTTCCCGAAGAAACGCAGCAGGTAGATGAAGAGGTTGATAAAGTCGAGATAGAGCGAGAGTGCGCCCCATGTGGCCACATTCTCCTGCTGCTCCACCGGGCAGGTGGCGAGCATGGTCTTTATCTTCTGCGTGTCCCACGCGGTGAGGCCTATGAATATTGCCACGCCGGCAAAACTTATTATCCACTCCATCTGCGTACTCTTCAGGAAGATATTCACCACCGTGCAGATAATCAGGCCTATAACGCCCATAAAGAGGAAGGTGCCGAGGCTCGTAAGGTCGCGGTCGGTGAAGTAGCCATAGAGCGACATCGCCGCAAACACGCCCGCCGTGATTCCGAAGGTGGCTACCACCGACGATGCCGTGTAGATGAGCAGCAGCAACGACAGCGTGAGCCCATTGAGCAGCGCAAACAGGTAGAACATCAGCGTGGCTATTACCGGATTTCCGCCCTTGGCGATGCGGCGGGTAAGCACAATCACCATCACAAGCTCAAGCACGCAACAGCCCAAGTAGATCCACTGCGACGAGAGCATAAACGACATCACTGCCGGAGTGGTAACACACAAAAACGCTGTTAGTGCCGATACCACAAGGGCAAGAAACATTTTCACATACACTTGGCGCATCACTGCCGACACGCTCATCCCTGCACTCATTGCAGGCTGATTGCTAAATTCCATAACAAATTAGTTTTATTTCATCAATTATCAATCCCCCTTACCTCTTACCTCTTACCTCTTACCTCTTACCTAAAAAATTTACATCCTATCAGGCACCTCAATGCCCAGAAGGCCGGTAGCGCGGCGAATCACCGTGCCAACCACCTCCGACAGCTTGATGCGGAACGCACGCACTGCGGCATCGGGTTCCTTCATTATCGAGTAGTCGTGATAGAACTGGTTATACTCCTTCACAAGGTCATACACATAGTTGGCAATCTGCGCCGGACTGTAGCTGCGGCCGGCCTCTGCCACCACCCCGGGGAAGTCGGCAAGGCGCTGAATGAGAGAGATTTCCTTCTCATTCGGCTCCACATCGGCTATCTCGGCTGCCATTCCCGCCTCGGCGGTCTTGCGCAGCAGCGACTGGATTCGGGCGTAGGTGTATTGAATAAATGGTCCCGTGTTGCCATTGAAGTCGATCGACGCCTTGCGGTTGAAAGTCATGTTCTTGCGGGCATCGACCTTCAGAATGAAGTATTTCAGCGCGCCAAGGCCTATGATGCGG
>CAMGFF010000096.1 GCA_946055125.1 uncultured Prevotellaceae bacterium
GGGCGACACTATCACTCATGTCGACGCGCCATGCAAGAGCGCGATTGAGGGATTTGAGGAGGTGAAGCCTATGGTTTTCGCTGGAGTATATCCTATTGAAACCGAGGACTTTGAGAACCTGCGCTCATCGCTGGAGAAGTTGCAGCTCAACGATGCGTCGCTCACGTTCCAGCCGGAGTCGTCGGTGGCACTGGGCTTTGGCTTCCGCTGTGGCTTCCTTGGGCTGCTGCACATGGAGATAGTGCAGGAGCGACTGAGCCGAGAATTTAACATGGAGGTTATCACCACGGTGCCCAATGTGTCGTACCGCATATACGACAAGAAGGGAGGAATGACTGAGGTACACAACCCGGCCGGACTTCCCGACCTGACGCTCATCGACCACATAGAGGAGCCTTACATTCGCTCATCGATAATCACGCAGACCGACTACATAGGCCCGATAATGACGCTGTGCCTTGGCAAGCGCGGCGAGCTTGTGAAGCAGGAATATATATCGGGCAACCGCATGGAGCTGATTTTCGACCTCCCGCTGGGTGAGATAGTGATCGATTTCTACGACAAGCTGAAGAGCATATCAAAGGGTTATGCCTCATTCGACTACCACATTCACGACTTCCGCGAGTCGAAGCTTGTGAAGCTCGACATTCTGCTCAATGGCGACCCTGTGGACGCGCTGAGTACGCTCACGCACTTCGACAATGCGGCATCGTTTGGCCGGCGCATGTGTGAGAAGCTGAAGGAGCTTATTCCGCGACAGCAGTTCGACATTGCCATTCAGGCTGCTATCGGCGCTAAGATTATAGCACGCGAGACGATAAAGGCAGTGCGCAAGGATGTGACAGCAAAGTGCTATGGAGGCGACGTGAGCCGCAAGCGCAAGCTGCTTGAGAAACAGAAGGCCGGAAAGAAGCGCATGAAGCAGATAGGCTCGGTGGAGGTGCCGCAGAAGGCATTCCTTGCTGTGCTGAAGTTGGATTGATGGGTTACGGGTTATGGGGCTCTTTGGTGGGAGGGGGGCTTTAAGGTAAAAATGATGTTTTAGGATATGTCGATATTTTATTCTACACGAAAGGCTATACAGAACCACGCAAGTAGTGGTAATGTGCTTATTGTGGCCACGGCGCTTGCTCTTGTTGTAGCCAATATTCCGGCAATAAGCCACTATTATAATTCGCTTTGGAACTATCATGTGTCGCTGCAGATAGGCGACTTCAACTTATTCAGCCACCATGGGCAGCCAATGACGCTGATGCAATTCATCAACGACGCTCTCATGGCGGTTTTCTTTTTTGCCATAGGCCTCGAAATTAAGCGCGAGGTGCTTGTGGGTGAGCTGGCTTCGGTGAAGCAGGCGTTGCTGCCAATAGTTGCCGCCTGTGGCGGAATGATAGTGCCGGTGCTCATCTTCAGCCACTTGGCTGCCGGCACCGACTACATAGGCGGCTCGGCGATACCTATGGCCACCGATATAGCCTTCTCGCTTGGCGTGCTTGCCATGCTGGGCAAGCGTGTGCCCATATCGCTGAAGGTGTTTCTCACCACGCTTGCCGTGGTCGACGACATTGGCGGCATAATAGTGATTGCGCTGTTCTACACCACATCCATCGAATTCCTGCTGCTGCTCTATGCCTTTGGGCTGCTTGTGCTGCTTGTGCTTGGTGCGGTGATGCGCATAAAGAGCAAGCTCTACTACATAAGCATAGGCATAGCGGTGTGGTTCTTGTTCCTCAACTCGGGCATACACCCAACCATAGCCGGAGTGCTTGTGGCATTCTGCATACCGGCCACACCGGTGACCAACCTCAAGGTGTTCATTCGCGACATGCGCCGCTGCCTCATTCGCGTGACAATGCCGAGCGATGCACAGCTTGAGAACTCGAAGTTCATGCTCAGCAAGGAGCAGATGAACTGGTTCAAGCAGATAGAGTCGGCATCGGACAAGGCCATATCGCCGCTACAGGACCTTGAGGACACGCTGCACCCCATTGTGGATTACATCATAGTTCCGCTCTTTGCCTTTGCCAATGCAGGAATATGCTTCAGCGGCATGGAGGTTTCGGCCTTATACAGTGGTGTGAGCCTTGCAATAATCTGTGGCTTGGTGCTTGGCAAGTGTGCCGGAATCTTCCTGTTCTCGTGGGCAACGATAAAGCTGAAACTGGCACCTATGCCCGAGTTCAGCAACTGGAAGATGCTTGCGTCGGTGTCGATGCTTGGAGGCATAGGCTTCACGGTGTCGCTTTTCATTGCCAACCTGTCGTTTGGCTCAATGGGAGCCGAGGGAGTGGAGCTGCTCAACGACTCCAAGCTCGGAATCCTCGTAGGCTCGCTGCTCTCGGGCTTGCTGGGCTACTTCTTCCTCTCGGTGAGCCTGCCCAAGAAGCGGTGAGCCTGCTATTCAAAGCGCACCGACTTCGATGGCTCAATCGATGAGATAATCATTGATGGAGCAAGCAGGGTGAGATAGGAAACAACAATCACGCCCAGGTTGAGGGCGAGGATGTAGAGCCAATTGATTTCGATGGGGACATAGGGAATGTAGTAGCTCTCGGCGTCGAGCTTCAAGAAGTGGAAATGCTGCTGGAGCATGGCGAATGCTATTCCCAGTGCGTTGCCATAGATGAGCGACTTGAAGATGAGCTTCTGCGTGAGATATATGAACAGGCGGCGTGTGGCTCCATTGGTGGCTCCGAGCGTCTTGAGGATTCCTATCATGTTGATTCGCTCGAGCACAATCATGAGCAGACCGGCAATGAGGGTGAATGCCGAGACCACCGTCATGAGCACGATGATGATAACCACGTTCATGTCGAGGAGGTCGAGCCAGGCGAAATAGGCGATGTTGTTGTGGTGGGTGTCGGTCACGGAGTAGAGAATTGGTGATTCCTTTTCCACGGCAGCCTTTGAGAGAAGGCGGTAGACGTCGTAGGCGCAAGAGGAGAGGTTGTCGAGGTCGCGGGAGTTGATGCCCACATATGTGCCGGTGTGCTTATCCCAGCCATTCACGCCCTGAATGGCAGCGATGTTGCCGAGGATATAGGCATTGTCGAATTCGTCGAAATCGGTGGAGAAAATGCCCACAATCGAGGAGCGGCGCACGCGCACGCGGTCGTCGATGAAATAGGTTAATACCCTGTCGCCCACGGCGAGGCGAAGCTGTGAGGCCACCTTCTGCGACACGATAACCTCGCCGGCAGCCGCCGAGTCGGCAACAACAGGCACGCGGCCCTCGGTGAGGCAATGCTCGAAGTAGCTCCAAGAGAAACAGCTATCCACGCCGCGATACATTATGCCCTTGAAGTCGTTGGGAGTCTTGAGAATGGCAGGCTTCTCGGCGATGAGGCTCACCGAGCGCAGATCGTGGGCGAGAGCACTATGTGCGAGCAGCGGCATCACGTCGCGCGAATCCACAGTAGAATAATTGGAGCCATTCACCGTCACGGCCGAGTTGGCGACCTTAATGTGGGAGTCGAGGTTATAGATTTTATTAGAGATTTCGCTTTTGAAGCCGCACACAATGGTGATAGAGAGAATCATCACCACGATAGCAAGCACCATCCCCACCACGGCGATAGTGAGATTGGGGGCAGCCGAGCGGTTATCATCGGAGCCGCTGAGCTTGAGCCGGCGGGCAATAAAGAGTTCGAATCGCATGATTGTCATTAAATGTTTGTACAAATGTACATATAATCCGCGAGATTTCACATTGGCACGGTGAAGAAATTTTCTATGGAGCCGGGGTTGTGCAGATAGAGCACAAAAGAGGGCGTGTCAATTACTTTTTTGTGACACGCCCTCTCTTTTATGTGGTGTGGATGATAGATTATTGGAAATCAGAAGAAGAATGGCTGAGGGGTGGAATATAGGAGCATACCCTCGGCCACGGTGCGCGAGGCATCCTCGCCCTTGCTCTTTGCCACAATAGCGAGGCCGAAAGCCGTTGCGGCAGCCGGGCCATTGGCGGTGATAACGTTGCCTGCCACAGCCACAGGCTTCTCGCTTAGCTTAGAGTTTCCAAGAGCATTCTCAAAGCCGGGATAGCAGGTGGCCTGCTTGTCGTCGAGAATACCCAGTGGAGCAAGCACCACAGCCGGAGAAGCGCAGATAGCGGCAATCTTTCCCCCCTTTGCGTTATGAGCCTTGAGGAGGTCGCAGAGCTCGGCCTTAGCGGCAAGATTAGTTGCGCCGGGCATACCGCCGGGGAGAATGAGCCACTCGGCAGCCGAGAAGTCGGTGTCGGCAAAAACAGAGTCGGCCTCCACGGGAATGCCGTGAGCGCCGGCAACCAGGGTGCAATCGGAGATAGAAACGGTGACAATATTCATATCGGCGCGGCGCATGATGTCAACCACAGATAAAGCCTCTATTTCCTCGAAACCATCGGCCAGAAAAAGAAACGACGTGTTCATAGTTGAGAATGTTATTAAATAGTTAATTGGGTTAATAAAATGTAGGGTTTTAACACGGATTGTCCGACAAATCATCAAACAACATTGCAAATATAGTGCAAGGCGAGCGCAATGGCAAGAAAAAACGGAAGTTTTTTCATTGGCATTGCCGAGCCGCCGCCTATATTATTGAAAGATAGTGCAAGGCGAGTGCAATGGCAAGAAAAAACGGATGTTTTTGTTATGTTATGGAATTTTTGTACATTTGCGACAATAATGCAAACATGATTCTTTTGACAGGAGATGAAGATTGAACGAAGATATGTGATGGTGGTGGTTGCGGCGTTGGCCGTGGCTTCGATGATGGTGGCCAGGAGCTGCCGAGGTGAGGTGCGCAATTGTGCCGGTGTGGTGTGGGCCACGGAGTATCACATCACCTACGAGAGCCGTGTGCCGCTCGACGACTCGGTGCAGGCTGTGCTGCGCCGGGTGGATGAGAGTGCGTCGAAGTATAACCCAAAATCGGTGATTTCGCTGATTAATGCCGGCATCGACTCGGTGGCCGACGGCACTGTGCAGCGGCTCTATGTGAAGTCGCGCGAGGTGTGGGAGGCTTCGCAGGGGGCTTTCGACCCCACGGTGTCGCCGCTTGCCAATGTATGGGGATATGGGCTGAAGACGGGTGAGAAGCCCGACAGTGCGACGATTGACAGCATTCGAGCCTTTGTGGGTATGGGGCGCACCGCGCTGGTGAATGGCGTGATAAGAAAGGAGGACAGCCGCACTACATTCGACTTCAACTCAATAGCCAAGGGCCTTGCGTGCGATGAGGTGGGGCGCATGCTTGAGCGCAACGGTGTGGAAAATTACATTGTGGAGATTGGCGGAGAGATAGCGTGCGCGGGGCGTAATCCTCGTGGCGAGCAGTGGAGAGTGTCGATCGACGCACCGGTGGAGAGTGCCGACTCGGTGATTCATGAATCGGCACTGGTGATTGCGACCGATGGCGGAGGCATAGCCACATCGGGCAACTACCGCAACTACAAGATAGTTGATGGCCGAAAGACGGCTCACACCATTAATCCTGCCACCGGCTACCCGGAGCTTACCAACTTGCTAAGTGCCACCATTGTGGCCCGCGACTGCATCACAGCCGACGCATATGCCACGGCGTGCATGGTGATGGGAGTGGAGCGCACCAAGGAGCTGCTTGGTGGCAGCGATGAGATTGCGGTGATGATAATGTATGCCGGCGGCGAAGGCGATGACACAAAAATAGCGACATGGTGCAATGCCGCTTTTTCTGCCTTGATACAAAAATAAAAAAAGTGTGGGGTGGGGGTTAATCCTCCTTTGCGTTTTTTGAGCGCGACTCCTTCTTGCTGCTGGAGTTGCCTGTGTCCTTTTCTTCCTTGAGGTCGATTTCGTTCTTGTTCTTGTCGAAGACGCGATACTCGAGGTAGGCGAGCGACTGGTCGGCTACAATCTTGAATTTGAAGCCATATTCCATGCGCCAGCGGTTATACTCGGAGATGATACCCTTCTTTAGGTAGGCATCAACGAATGGGTGCACATACATGGTGAACTGAGTGACCTTGAGCGAGTGGAAAAGGTAGTCGATTTTGTCCTTCAGCACATCGGTGAATAGGAGCGATGGCTGCACTTCGCCCTTGCCATGGCACGAGGGACACGACTCGGCGGTGACAATGTCGAGAGCCGGGCGCACGCGCTGGCGGGTGATTTGCATCAGTCCGAACTTGCTCAGAGGTAGAATGTTGTGGCGGGCGCGGTCGTTGGCCATCACTTCGCGCATGTGGTCGTAGAGAGCCTGACGGTGCTCGGCCTGGGCCATGTCGATGTAGTCGATAACGATAATACCGCCCATGTCGCGCAGGCGCAGCTGGCGGGCAATCTCGTCGGCGGCACGCAGGTTCACGTCGAGGGCGTTGTTTTCCTGGCTTGTAGAGCTCTTGGAGCGGTTGCCCGAGTTTACGTCGATCACATGCAGGGCCTCGGTGCTCTCAATAATGAGGTAGGCACCCGACTTGAACGAGACGGTCTTTCCAAATGAGGTCTTAATCTGCTTAGTGATATTGAAGTGGTCGAAGATGGGCGTATCGGCAGTGTAGAGCTTCACGATGTCCTTGCGGTCGCTTGCTATGAGGCTCACATAGTGTGAGATTTGGTCGAACACCTCGGCGTCGTTCACATAGATATTCTCAAACGATGGGCTGAAGATGTCGCGAATCACGCTCACGGCGCGGCTGTCTTCCTCGTAGATGAGCGAGGGAATGTCGGCACGCTGAGCCTTGGCCACGCTGTCCTCCCAGCACTTGAGCAGGGTGCGCAGCTCGTTGTTGAGCTCGGCCACGCGCTTGTTCTCGGCCGAGGTGCGGATAATCACGCCGAAATTGGCGGGCTTCACGCTCTCGATGAGTCGGCGCAGACGCACTTTTTCCTCCGACGACTTAATCTTCTGCGAAACGGAGATTTTGTCGTTGAACGGGATGAGGATGAGGAAGCGGCCTGTGAAAGAAATCTCGGTGGTGAGTCGCGGTCCCTTGGAAGATATGGGCTCCTTGGCGATTTGCACAATCAGCTCCTGGCCCTGGCGAAGGGTATCGGTCACAGTGCCGTGCTTGTCGATGTCGGGCTTAGGGGTGATTTTCGAGATATTGGGCACATGCAGGCGGTCTTTGAGGACTTCCTCCATGAAAGCTGAATAGGTGTTGAACTGCGAGCCGAGGTCGAGGTAGTGCAGGAACGCATCTTTCTCGAAACCCACGTTAACGAAAGCCGCATTGAGGCCGGGCATGAGCTTCTTCACCTTGGCAATGTAGAGATTACCAACGGCATAGGAAGCGTCGCGCGACTCCTTCTGGAGCGACACGAGGCGGCCATCCTCAAGCAGGGCGGTGGATATTTCGTTGGGTCGGACGTCGACTACAAGATCGCTGCTCATTCAGTTGATAGGGTGAGAGAGGGTTAATGGTTAAACAAAAGCGGGCTTATCACAAGATAAAAACGCATGCCCGGTTAATTTTGTGCGATGAATGATGAAAAATTGAAAAAAGCTTAATCTCCAAGCTAAAGATGAATGCGAGAAGATTAAGCTTAATATCTCACACATCGATAGAGAAAAGATGCTTTTGTGCCGTGGAGTAGGGCGAAAGCAATCGGTGAAATTCTCTTATAGAACAAAGAACAAACATGGGTGAGGCTGAAAGTGGATTTCTGATCACAGAGTTTGTTCTTGTTATGTGACTTAATCAGAAGAAAGAAGATTATTTCTTCTTGTGACGATTCTTTCTAAGTCTTTTCTTGCGCTTGTGGGTCGACATCTTGTGACGCTTGTGTTTTTTTCCGTTAGGCATAT
>CAMGFF010000097.1 GCA_946055125.1 uncultured Prevotellaceae bacterium
TAAGTTTAACGGCATCTCGGCAAAAGCAAACAAGCGAGCTTGTTGCTTTTGCGCTCGATTTGTGTTAACTTTGCACCGTGGAAAAGATGAAAGACAAAAATGTGTACTCTCAGGGAGCTGAGAATGGAGTGATGGTGGGATTGTATCTCACTGCGGTGTCGATGCTGATGTTTTATGGCACGGCGTCGGGGCTGCTGTCGCTTCTTTCTGTGCTTATGCTGCTTGGCTTCCCGGCGCTGCTCTATGTGATAGAGCGGCGCTACCAGCGGGCTTGTGGCGGCTGTGCCGATGTGCCGACACTGTGGCTGCTTGGGCTTGTGAGCACGCTTTGTGGCTCGCTGGTTTGTGGCCTTATTGATTATGCGTGGCTGCAATGGGTGAGCCCCGGTTTTATTCTCGACCAGGCCAATGCGGCGATTGAGGCTTACGAGAAGTTGCCCGATATGCGCGACACGGAGCTTGTGAAGTCGCTGCACCGGGCGATAGAGCTGGGAATGCTTCCTACGCCGATTGAGTTTGTGGTGAATATGATTCTTTTCACCACTTTTGCCGGTTCGCTGCTGTCGCTTGTTGCGGCATTTGTGGTGAACTGGAGGAAGTGAGGCTTTTTTGGCTATGAGCTGTGGGCTGTGGGATTTTTTTATTGAGTTTACTACTTATTTATTGACTGACATATAAGGAAGACTATGGATATATCGGTTGTGGTGCCTCTCTATAATGAGGCGGAGTCGCTGCCTGAGCTGACAGCGTGGATTGAGCGTGTGATGCGCGAGAATGGATTCACCTACGAGGTTATCTTCATGAATGATGGCTCGACCGACAATTCGTGGGAGGTGATAAAGCAGCTGAGTGAGAAAAACAGCTGCGTGAAGGGTATTTGCTTCCGCCGCAACTATGGGAAGTCGCCTGCTCTGAACACGGGCTTCCGCCATGTGAAGGGCGATGTGGTGATAACGATGGACGCTGACCTGCAGGACAGCCCCGATGAGATACCGGCACTCTACAAGATGATTACGGAGGAGGGCTATGACCTGGTGAGCGGGTGGAAGAAGAAGCGCTACGACCCACTGAGCAAGACCATTCCCACCAAGCTTTTCAATGCCACTGCCCGCAAGGTGAGCGGGATAAAGAACCTACACGACTTCAACTGCGGCCTGAAGGCCTACCGCCGCAAGGTGGTGGAGCGCATAGAGGTGTATGGCGACATGCACCGCTACATACCCTACCTTGCCAAGAACGCCGGCTTCACCAAGATAGGCGAGAAGGTGGTGCACCATCAGGCGAGGAAATATGGCACATCGAAGTTTGGCCTGAACCGCTTTGTGAATGGCTACCTCGACCTTGGCACGCTGTGGTTTCTGTCGAAGTTTGGCGTGAAACCCATGCACTTCTTCGGGCTACTTGGGTCGCTGATGTTCCTTCTTGGCTTTATCTCGGTGGTGATAGTGGGAGCGATGAAGCTCTACAACATGCACGCCGGGAATCCCTACACGCTGGTGACCGACTCGCCCTACTTCTACTTGTCGCTCACGGCGATGATACTCGGCACTCAGCTCTTCCTTGCCGGATTTGTGGGTGAGCTTGTGAGCCGCAATGCGGCGGGGCGCAACGACTATGAGATAGAGGAGGAGCTGCTGTGATGCGCAGGGCGATAATACACATAATGTGCGCGGTGGCGGCATTAGTGGCAGCGACCTCGTGCAGCACCAACGGCTGCTTAGACAACCAGAGCGCGGTGCCACGGTGCGGCTTCTACTCCTCGCAGAGCAAGAAGGCTGTGAGCCTCGACTCGATCACGGTGTATGCCGTGGGAGTTCCGGGCGACACGATGCTGGTGAAGTGTGGCAGCGGTGTTGCACAGCTCTACATGCCGCTCGACATGAGCTGCGACTCCACACAGTATGTTCTGCACTACGACGCCGAGCTGCTGCGCGACGAGAGGCTCAACGACACCCTCACGCTGCGCTATGAGCGCGTGCCCTACTTTGTGTCGAGCGAGTGTGGCGCGATGTATCAATTCAATGTGAGGGGCTATGCCTTCACCACCAACCTGATGGACTCGGTGGTGGTGACCACCACGCGCTTCACCAACGTGGACAGCGAGACAATACAATTCTACATGCGAACAAGCGAATAGCCCATGAGCCAACTGAAATTGAACATAAGAGCCATAGCGGCCATGCTGCTGCTTGCCGCCACGGTGGCATTGCAAGCCCAGCGGCGCACCAGCCCCGTGCAGCCCAACCGCAGCCGCACCCTCACCGCGCAGGAACACAAGCTGAAGGTGAAACAGCTTCGCGAGCAGGGCATGATGATAGTGGGCGACACCATATTGCCCGACAGCGTGGCCATGCAGACCGACTCGCTGAAGAACAAGCGAATGCAATATCCGCTGCTCACGAGCGCCATCTTCGGGGTGAACGTGTGGGACCCGCTGATGCGCGTCGTGGGGCAGAAATATGGCGGCATCGACTTCTCGGCCGAGCTGAGCCTGTGGAACCGCCTGATTCCCTCGGTGGAGGTGGGCATGGGCTGGGCCAAGGACACGCCCGAGGACATGAACTACACCTACCGCTGCAAGCCGTCGGTATATGGCAAGGTGGGGGCGTGCTACAACTTCAAGTTCAACGACTCGCCCGACTACTGCGCCCTTCTTGGCTTCCGTGCGGGCTACAGCACCTTTGGCTATGAGATTACCGACGTGCAGATAAAGAACGACTACTGGGGACAGCACCCGGTGATCGACATCACCGACCAGCGCTCCCACGCCACATGGGGCGAGGTGGTGCTGCAACTGCGGGTGAAGCTATTCAGCAATATCTCGGCCGGCTGGGCGCTTAAATACCACTTCCTCTTCAACTGCAAGGACAACGAGAACTCTCGGCCGTGGTATATTCCCGGATTCGGCACCCGAGGCTCGAAGCTGGGCGGCAGCCTCTCGATATTCTACACTCTGCCGCTTGGCAAGCGGCGCAGCGCAGAGGGGCAGTCGGGCACTGTAGCAGCGCCCGGCTCGGCCATCGACCGTGCAGTGGAAGCAGCCACGCAGTGAGGCGGCGCTACTGCTTGAGGAAATTGTGGAGAGGAAACATGATTTTGGAGAAGGAGCGAGGATGCGTATTGCTGCTAAGAGCTGCGAAAAATAAAATTTTGGCGGTTTGCTTTTGCAGTGGGGGAATTTTTTACTAATTTTGCAAAAAAATTAATACTTAGAAGATAATGAAACACGTAGATCGCTTACTTGCCGAGAAATTACTTAGTATCAGTGCCATTCAGCTACAGCCTGAAATTCCATTTATATGGTCGTCGGGGTGGAACTCACCGATTTATACCGACAACCGCAAGACACTTTCATATCCCGAAGTGCGCAACTTCATCAAGGTGGAGCTGTGCCGCATAGTGCTTGAGGAATTCAAGGACGTAGACGTGATAGCCGGCGTAGCCACTGGAGCCATAGCCCAGGGAGCGCTTGTGGCCGACTCGCTTGGCCTGCCCTACATATATGTGCGCTCCAGCCCCAAGGACCATGGCCTGGAGAACCTCATAGAGGGCAACCTGAAGGCCGGACAGCGCGTGGTGGTGATAGAGGACCTGGTGTCGACCGGCGGCAGCAGCCTGAAGGCCTGTGAGGCAATACGCAATGCCGGGGCCGAGGTGGCCGGAATGGCAGCAATTTTCACCTACGAGTTCCCCATAGCCACACGCAAATTCAAAGAGGCCGGCGTGGAGCTACGCACGATAAGCAACTACTCATCGATGCTCGAGGCAGCACTTGAGATTAACTACATAAAAGAGAGCGACATCGAGACCCTGAAGGAGTGGCGCAAGGACCCTGCCAACTGGGTGCCGGCACGCAACGACCAGGCAGAGTGACGCGGTGCATGACGTGCGACTGAGCAGTTTGCCGGAATTTAGTTATAAAAAATCACTAAAGAAACAACTACATGGACTCATATAAGAGTGGTGTGGTGAGGATAAATCACTGCATCGACAAGGTATATTCGAAGCTTTCCACACCGTCGAGCTTCAAGAACATTGCCAATATCGACGGACTGCCCGAAGATGTGAAGCAGCGCATAGGCGAGATAGAATTTGGCGACGACAGCATAGCATTCAGCGCCAATCCCATAGGGAAAGTGGAGCTGAAAGTGGTGGAGCGCAAGGCACCTAATCGCATAGTGCTCCAGGCAGTGCAGCTACCCATACCGCTTAAAGTGGTGTTCAACCTTGCCGAGGCAGGAGCCGAGGCCACCGAAGCCGAGGTGGATATACAGGTGGAGCTGAACATGTTTATCCGCCCGATGGTGCAGCAGCCGCTCACCGACGGTGCGAAGAAGTTTGGCGAGCTGCTTGCCATGCTGCCCTATGATGCGATGTAGCAAATAGAGCAAAGCGTTGTTGGCGCGTGGGGTCGCCCCCATGCCGGTTGACTTTGCGATAAAAAAGATACATTTTTTTGAGAGTGGGAGTGATTCAATTCAGTCATGACCACACACACCCATATCGATGCTCCGTGGAGCGCAGGCGCGATAACAGCCACACAATACAGGGAAACTATTGTGAGGCAGTGAGGCAGCCGCTCCACGGAGCATTGCTGTGAGTGCTGAGAGAGGAGCAGGGAGGGTGACATAGTAGCGTGCCGCCGGCACGCTGGCCGGCTCCGTGGGGAGCAAGGCGACACGCACACCGATTTCGGGGGCTTGCAGAACTGTCAGTGCACGAGGCGCTTCACGAGGTGGGAGATGCCACGGCCGCCGAGGGCGATGTAGTGGTAGCACAGGGGATAGAGCCAGCGCATCATGGGGTGACGGTGGCAACGCGACATTGTGGTGAGGTAGAGAGGGTGGGCGAGGTCGGGGCGACGCTCGCGGCGGTATTCGGCGGCGAGGGCGATACGGCGGAAATCGAGCCACTTGAGCAGCGTGAAGCGCATAGGCTCGCGAGAGGCACGCAGCAGAGACTCCACGGCATCGATGGCCAGCTCCCACTTGCCGTGCTTGGCGGCGAAGCTGGTGCCGGTGATAGACTCGGCGGTGGCAATGACGTGCACTCGCACGCGGTCGCCCATATAGATTGTGCGAGGTTGTAGCAACAGGAGGCGGAAGCCAAATTCCCAGTCGTTCCAGCAGGGCAGAGCCGGGTTCCATGCTCCGGCGCGCTCAATGAGGCTGCGTCGAGCTATGAATCGCTGTGTGGCGAGAGAGGCATGAAAGAGGTGGTGCACAAGCAAGTTGCCCTCGTAGTAGGGGTATTCGCGGTGAGAGCCGTTGAGCAGCTTCACCTCCACCCGGGTCACAACCAGGTCGGCATTGCCGCCGGCTGCATCGATGCGACTCATATAGCTCTGCACCAGGTCGGGGGCCATGATGTCGTCGCTGTCGAAAAACATCACCCACTCGCTTCTTGAGGCACGGAAACCGGCGTTACGCGCGGCAGTGGCGCCGGGAGAGGCACATTGCACTATTATTATCTGCATCTCGCTATGCTCTTGCTTGAAAGCCTCCAGCACTTGCAAGGAGTTGTCGGTAGAGTTGTTATCTACAAGCACAAGCGTATAGTCCTTGAAGCTCTGTGACGCGATGGCTTGCAGCGTGGGCTGCATTATTTGGGCTCGGTTAAAAACCGGTACAATAATATCAAGCCTTGTTTCTCTCATTGTTGCAATAATTTATCTACAAATATACTGCAAAGAAACGGATTTTTTAATACTTTTGTAGAAAATTTTCAAAAAACGAAGACAGAGAAAGGTTTATGAGAATACTGTTCGTAGGAGATGCAAGTAATTTCCATAACACACTCTCTCATGCCTTGCGCGAGATGGGGCATGAGACGGTTGTGGCTTCGGCAGGCAGTAAGTGGATGAACACCGAGCGCGACATTAACCTGTTGCGCCATCCCGGCACGCTTGGCGCTTTTCGATATGTGGCTGATGTGATGCGAGCTCTGCCTCGATTCCGGGGCTTTGATGTGGTGCACATTGTCAATCCCATATTCCTTCAACTAAAGCCGGGGAAGGTGCGAATGGTGTTTGACTATCTCAAGCGAAACAACCGCCACATATTCCTCTCGGCACTTGGCACCGACTATGAATATGTGCAACGCTGCTACGATGGTCACACATTCCGCTATTCCGACTATTTCATAGGAGACCAACCATCTCCCTATATTCTCTCACCCGAAAGCGGAAAAGAGAAAGCATGGCTTGAGCCTTTCATGAAGCGGCACTCCGACCACATAATTCCAGGCCTCGATGGCATTGTGGCATGCCTATATGAATATTATGTCGCTTATCTGCCCATTGCGCCCGACAAGCTCACCTACGCCGGCATTCCTATCGACACGGCCACACTAAAGCCACATTTCATTGAAAGTGCACCCGATAAAGTGCGTTTCTTCATAGGAATACAGCGCGACCGAAACTATATTAAGGGAACAGAGCGACTGCTTGCTGCCGCAAAGCGTGTGTGCGACCGCCACCCCAATCTTTGTGAGCTAAGAGTTGCTGAAAGCGTTCCCTACAAGCAATATGTGGCTATGATGCAAAGCTCGCATGTGCTGCTCGACCAGCTCTACTCCTACACTCCGGCTACGAATGCCCTGCTCGCTATGGCGCAAGGCATGGTGGCTGTGAGCGGAGCCGAGCCCGAATACTACGACCTTATAGGAGAGCGCGAGAATCATCCAATAATCAATGTGTTGCCCTACGATGATGATGCTATTTATCGTACCATTGAGGAGGTCGTGTTGCATCGCGACCGCCTGCCCGAGTTATCGCGCCGCAGCCGCGACTTTGTGGTGAAGCATAACGATAGCCGCGTGGTGGCACAGCGCCACATTGACTTCTGGGAACAAATAATAGACAAAAAACGACACTCCACTACACACAAGCTATGACAACTCTCGACGTACTTATTTGCACGCTCAACGAAGGGATTCTTCGAGTGAAGAACGTATTGCTTCAACCACAGAGCGGCATTCGATATGTGGTATCGTGGCAGCAAGATGGCTGTAACTGCAACGTTCCGCCCGAACTTATTCGCAGCGACGTCACAATATCAACCATATCCGGTCGCGGACTAAGTCGCAATCGCAACAACGCCATAGCCCAATCTACCGCCGACATCTGCCTTATAGCCGACGACGATGTGACATATATGCCCGATACATTTCGGGCTGTAATCAATACGTTTGAGGCCAATCCAAATCTTGATATTGCTACTTTCCGTTCTCAATCAAAGTATGAGCAGAAGCAGTTTCCCGACTACGAATTTAATCTCGCAAAGCCAACAAAAGGCTATTATGCAACTTCATTTGAGATAGCATTCCGACGAAAGTCGATTGATGGAAAACTGAAATTCAATGAGCTTCTCGGACTCGGTGCTCCTGTGCTCCACGCAGGGGAGGAGAGTGTTTTCATGACAGAAGCTGTCAGGCGCGGCCTCAATTGCCGTTTCTTCCCCATAACAATCGTTACACATGATCACCCTACCACAGGAGTCAATCCCAACCAGACTCCGGGCACAATAATGGCGCAAGGAGCCTATATCTATATAGCCTATCGCGACTGCACTGCACCACTGCGATATGTGCTGAAAGCATGGCGTATGAGCCGGAGCACTCGCACCGGTTTCTTCCGTGCCCTGTGGTACATAACAAAAGGTGCCGCCTATGCAAAGAAAAATATCAGCTTTTGAGTGTGGAATTTGTGAGGAAGCACAACGACTCGCTGGTGATAGCCGCGAAGCACTTGAGGTATATTGCCGAAT
>CAMGFF010000098.1 GCA_946055125.1 uncultured Prevotellaceae bacterium
GTGATGTTCAGGTCGTTGTCCTTCGAGGGATTGTAGCCCTGCTTGTTGTGGTCGCGCATGTTCACAATGAGGCGGCTGCCTCCGGCAAGCTTCGTTCCATATTCTGCACCGTCAAACGAAATCCAGGCATAAAAGCGAGGCTCACGAAGGTCGTTAAGCTTTATAATCTCCGAACGGCTCTGTCCGGCCGACTGGAACCACTCCGACTCCTTGTAGTAGTCGCTATCGTTCTTTGGCAGCTTTCCATTTACCGTATAGAAATGCTCGGCGGTGTAGAGATAGGGCGAGATGCCCGAGCGACCGCCTTGCATCGCTCCGTTCACCTTGATAATCGACTGCGGCATACAGGTGTTCTCCCAGTCAAGGTAGTAACTTGTCCAACTGTCGCCCATGGGAAGAACTACGCCGAGAATAGTCTCGCGGTTGCCGTCGTTCTCAGTGGTGCAACTCAAGTATTGCATCATCGAGGCATACTGCCGCACCTCAAGCGATGCGCCGGGTATGTCGGGTAGCGACACGTTCTCCGATTCGCGCTTGCGCTCACCGTCCTCAAGCGTGTAGAGCTTGCGGTTGCCAAGTCCCTCGGCAAGGACTATTGCCTCTTTGCAAGCCTCGAGGGCACGCTCCCACTTGCTGCGGTCGTAGGTGCCGCTCACCAGCTCTTCGCCATAGCCGGGAGTCTCATAGTTGGTGTTGCGCCATTGTTTGATTGCTTCGGGCGCCTCGCCATTCCACAGCGGTGAGGCGGCATAGAGCAGCACGCGGGCTTTCAGAGCCTTTGCAGCCACCGTGGTGGCACGTCCCAGCTCCTGAGAGTCGTTGATTACGTCGGGCAGTCCGTTGGCGGCTGCATAGTCGAGCCATTCGCAGATTTGGGTGACGCAATAGTCGAAGTGTGAGCGACCGGGGAAGTCTTTCTTGTCGGTCGTTGAGCTATAATAGTGGTCAACCAATGGAATGGGACCGTAGGATTCGAGCAGGAAGAAGTGGTAGAAGCCAAGCAGGAAGTAGCACTCGGCCTTCCACCGGCGAATGTCCTCGGCGGTGCTGTGTGCCGGAGTGTACATATCCACCAGACGCAGGAAATTGTTCACGCTGCCGAGTGATGAGTACATATTATCCCACACTGGGAAATCCACCTTGCCCGGATTGATTGTTCCCCAGGCATATTGCTGGCTCTGTACGCCCCAGGCATCGGGCAAACCAAATTCATCGACCGACGACATGAACGAGCGCACAAGGTGCTGGCCATAGACTGAGGGAAGCCCCTCGTAGCAGCGGTAGAGAAATGCCTCGGCACGGTCCTTATCCTTCATGGTGTCGTCGATTTCCATGCTTTCGGGCGGCACCACATCGAGGAAGTTGCATGAACTTGCTGCACCCATTGCCAATGTGGCGCAAAGCAATTTTGCAAATATCGTGTTTTTGATTCTAAAAGTCATCATAATCAATTTTTTTCGGAAGAATTAATGTTATGTGTGTTGTCGGGGAAAAAACTATCAGAGATTAAACTGTACACCCACATTGAATGTGCGCTGCAGCGGGAATGAGTTCCACGAAAGTTCAGGATCCCACAGCTTGAAGGGGCTCCACACGGCGATATTGTCGCCCGAGAAGTAGATGCGGCACTTTTTATACTGATAGCCCACCTCAAGAGTCTTCCAGCGGACAAACGAGCCGTTGCGCAGCCAGTAGCTGCTGGTGACGAGGTTGTTCTTCACGTCGGTGTAGAGTGTACCGAGGCGTGGATAGGTGGCGTCGGGGTCGGGATTGCTCTCGCTCCAGCGCTGGTCGTCGATCCACTTGGCAAGCTGGCGCTCACCTGCGCCCCATTCCGAGCCGGTGTCGGCACCGAAGGGATTCATCGGGCTCATGTAGATGGTGCGCTTTGCCGAGCCGGTGAAGAATACGCCGAGGTCGAAGTCTTTCCACTTCACATAGCAGCCAAGTCCATACTGTATGCGTGGCTGCATGCCACAGTCGGAGATAAGCGTCTGGTCTTCGTTGGTGATGCGTCCGTCTCCATTGAGGTCGCGATACTTGATGTCGCCCGGCATCACCTTCGAGCCGAGGTTCTGCTCAGGGCTTGCGTCGATGTCGGCTTGGTCCTTGAAAAGCCCGTCGGCTACGTATCCCACCCAACGGTAGGACAACAGCGGATAGCCTGTCTCTGAGCGCCACGAATAGGCATAGTCGGGTTCATCCACATACACGAGCTTGTTCTTCACATAGGTGAAAGTTCCGCGCAGCGAGAGCGACAAGTCTTCGGTCAGATTTGTGGTGAAGTTGGCTGAGATGTCGAATCCTGTATTGTCAGCCTTACCTACGTTTGCCCATGGGCGTGCCTTGTCGTAGCCCATCATAGTGGGCCATGAGCCACGCTTCATGAGGATTTTCTCGCGGCGGTCGTGGAAGAAGTCGAAGGTGAGGTTGAGCTTGTTGAAGAAGCCGAAGTCAATACCCACATCAAATTTCTTCGCACGCTCCCAGCACGCTCCATCCACCGGATAGGCGTTGATTACCGGGCTATTGTAGTGTGTATATTCTCCATTGGGTCCGGTGTAGAAGTGCGACTGATTTGTGCTCACGGCCGATACGTAGAGGAAGTGCTGCGCACCGGCGTTCTTGCCGGTATCGTCGCTTCCCACTATACCATACGATCCGCGCACCTTCAAGTGGCTCACATATTTGCTTATCGGCTCCCACCAATCCTCATTGCTGGCCACCCAGCCAAGCGACACTGCCGGGAAAAACTCAAAGCGGTCTTCCTTAAGAAGTCGCTCCGTGCCGTTGTAGCCGAAGTTCACCTCAAAGAGGTAGCGGTGGCGGAAGTCGTAGGTGAAGCGTCCCGAAAGGCCCTGGTTGCGGTTGGGCAGCTGCAGCTCTCGGTATTCACGCATCATGTACATCAATAGTCCCGACACTGAGTGGTCATTGTTGAACGTGCGGTTGTAGTTCAGGCGTCCGTCGATGTAGTAGGTCATCGACGACCAGCGGCTTATCGCCGATTGTGTCTGGTAGGTGCTGCCAGCCTTGCCCACGTTGTTGTAGGTGAACTCGTAGGGGTCATTCGGGTCCCATGCCTGAGTATCCACCTGATAGTAGAATGGCGACATGTAGCTCGTGTAGGTGCTATACGAGCGTGAGTTCATCGACACGAGTGCCGTCAGCTCCAGTCCGGGAGTCACGAAGTCGAGCTTCTGGTTGAGGTTCACCGAGGCGGTGATGTCGTTGGAATTGGTCTGGCGGAACTGGCTCAGAAGCACCGCATAGGGGTTGGTATATACGTTGGTGCCCGAGAACACGCGGTTTCCGAAGTGCAGATACTCATCGCCCTCGCTCACCGGCAGTACCGGCGCAAACATCACCGGCGCAATGTCGTACACATTGTAGTAGAGGTTGTCGTTGTCGCCAAGTCCCTTGCGGTTGGCAAATTGTGAGTGTATCTTCAGGCTCACCTTGGTAGTGTTGGTGAGCTTGTAGTTGATGTTGTTCTGGAAGATATACGACCAGTGGTTGTAGTTGTTGTTGAACACATAGTCCTTCGGACAGTCGATTAATCCTGTGTCGTGATTGGCCTGTATGCTCATGTAGTAGCTCAGTTTCGAGCCTCCACCCTGCACATTGAGGTTCACACGCTCATTCATGGTGTTCTCCTTGAAAAGCAAGTCATACCAGTTAACATTTGGATAGACGTAGGGGTTTATACCGTTGCGGGTGTATTCTATCTCCTGCGCTGTGTAGCGCGGCGAGGTGGTGGGATAGCGTGAGGTGAGCGCCTCGTTATACACTTCCATCCACCGCGGGCCATCCACATATTCCATTTCGCGCATGGGCTTGAGAAACGACACCTCGGCATTTACCGACACCTTGGCGCGTGTGTTCTCCGTTCCCTCCTTGGTGGTGACGATAAGCACGCCATTGGCTCCGCGTGAGCCATAAATTGCGGTTGCCGATGCGTCTTTAAGGATTGAGAACTGGTCAATGCTTTCGGGCGGTATGCTGTTGAGGGTCTCCGATGTGATTTCTATTCCGTCGAGCAAGATGAGCGGTGTGGCGCGTCCGCCGAAGGTGCCGATTCCTCGAATGTAGAACTCCGATCCTTCGCCCGGCTTTCCACTCTTGGTCGATGAGATGAGCCCCGCCAGTTTTCCGGCAAGATTGTTGGTGAGTGCCGATGAGGGCATTTTCAGGTCGTTGCCTTTCACCGACACTATCGAGCCGGTTACCGACACTTTGCGCTGTGTGCCGGCTCCCACCACTACCACCTCGTTGAGCACGGCATTGGCGGTTTCCAGCTTCACGTCGAGCACGCCGAGGTCGCCCACCGTGAGTGTTTGCTTGGTATATCCTATATAACTGAACTCCAGCTCATTGCGGTTGGTCACTTCTATGCTGTAGGCTCCATCTATGTCGGTCACTGTGCCTACGCCTTTGCTGCCTTTCACTTGCACGCTCACGCCTATGAGCGGCTCGCCGGTTGCTCCATCCACCACCACGCCGGTGAGCTTTCGCTTCTGTTTTTTTGATGCCTTGGAATGCTTTGATGAAGATGCTGCGGCAGTTCCCTTGTGCAGCGACACTTGCCTGTCCTGAATTTTGTAGTCGATACCGGTGCCGCCAAACACTTGATTGAGCACTGCCGGAACCGTGGCATTGCTTACCTGCACGCTCACTATGCTGTCGGCATTGATGGCGTTAGGGCTGTAGAAGAACACATATCCGGTGTGTCTCTCGATATATTCAAGAACCTCCTTTACCGGCCGATTCTGCAGGTCGATGGTAATGGTATTGCTGTCGGCTTGGGCTCGGGCCGGGCTGGCCGTGGCCGTAACTGCGCTGAAAGCAAGTACCGACGGGAGCAGTAGGCATGCAGCCCATGACCCGACAAATGATTTCTCTGTTTTAATCATCTAATTGTCAGTGTGATGTGGTCTTTGTGCCGCCTCGCCGGCGGGCACTGGCCACTTATGTTAGTAATTTGTGTTTATTCTTTTACGCTAACCCAAATTTTTCCATTGGTCTTGCTGTAGGTGGTCGATGATGTGAACGATATTGTGCGCATCACCTCATCTATATCCTCCTTGAGGTTGAGTTTTCCGGTTACTTTAAGGCTGTCAACTCCCGGGCCAAGCACAAACTCCACTCCATAGTGCGATTTGAGCCTGCCAAACACTTTTGCCAGAGGGTCGTTGTGAAACACAAGCTGGTCGTCAATCCAGCAGATGTAGCTATCCACATTCACCCTAACCGGCTGTTGTAGCTCTCCATTGCGCACTTCGGCAAGCTCTCCCGGCGACATCACCACATGGCTCTCTCCACCGTTGCTCACATCCACTTTACCTTGCACAAGCACCACTTCGGTGTGGTTCTCACCTGGATAGGATGCCACATTGAAGGTGGTGCCAAGCACACGCACCTTGGCCTCACGGGTGTGCACCGTGAATGGAGCCTCGGCATTGTGCGCTATTTTCAGGTAGGCCTCGCCTTCTATGTAGATTTCGCGTGAGTCGCTGCTGAATTTTGCCGGATATACTATTTTCGTGCCCGAGTTCATCCATATCTCGCTGCCATCGGCAAAGGTCACATGGTTCTTCGACCCCGTGGGTGTCACAAGCTGTGTGAAGTTGCCCTCTCCGGTGCTCATGTATTCCATGAGGTCGTCCGCTTTGCCCGGCACGAAAATGGTGGAATTGAAGAGAAGGACAACTGCCACTATGGCTGCTGCCACAGCTGCCGCCGCGTAGTAGTAGCGGATTTTCCTGCGGTGTCTTATTCCAAACACCACGTTGGCGTCTTCCTCTATGCTGCTCCACGCTTCATCGATTTCACATTGTGGCACTATGCGTTCTTTCTCCTTTGCAAGCTCTATGAGCCTGTGCACCACGCGGTTGATGTTGTCCTTCTCTATCGCCATAATTTTTTCTAATTGATTGTGTTGTGTGGTTGATTAGTTGTTTGAAAAAATTTTGGTTTATTCCACTTATCTTGCAAGATGCTTCTTGCCATTCATGATATATACGCCCTGTGCCGGCTTCTCATTCAGGCGAATGCCTTGCAGGTTGTAGATGCGGTTGTCGCCTCCCTTGGCATCGGCTTCCACAAGCTCTGCTCCTGTGAATGAGCTGCTTCCTATCAGGTAAGTGTTCACGCTGCTGCCCTCGCTCATTGGCACTGCCAAGTAGGCTGTGCGGGCCGGTGCTGCGAATGTGCCTGTGGCGGCGTGAGCCCAGTTGAAGCCCACTGTGGCATTTTCGGCGTCGGCATAGCCGAAGGTGTAATATTTTGTGTCGGGCGAGGCATACACTTCTTTCGCCTCGGTGGCTGCCTCAAGCTGATTTGCTGTGTTGATGGGTGCGGCTGTGCCGTCGTAGTCGAGATAGCAGGCTGTCTTGAAGCTATCGGCCGATGAGTTCATCGATACAAGCACGCCTGTGCCGGCCGGAACAAGGTAGCCATTCACCATATTGCCCGATGCGCACAACGATGTCGACGCGTAGTCGCCGGCGGCAAGGGTCTGCAGTTTCACTGCGCCATCGGCGGTGGTGGCTGTATACACCTCCACGCCGGCTGTGGCCGGGAATATCACGTCCTTGGGTGCCGAGAATGTGCCGTAGTAGCGCTCCTGCTCGTCTATCGTCACTTTCTCATTGAAGTGCAAAGGCTCTACCTTGCTGTTGAGTTCTCCCTCGTAAGTAATCTTTATGCTCTGTATGCGATACCAGTAATTGCCGCCGCTGTAGCCCTTCACCATAAGGTTGCCGCTCACGGGTGCGCTGCCCTCCCAGGTGTAGGTGGTGTAGTTGGCGGTGAGCTTGGGCGACTTCTCAGGCGTCTCGCCGGGGGCTGCGCACCACATCTGGTCTTTCACCTGATACTCGCCATTGGCTGCCTTGTCGGTTGCGGTGGCTATCATGATTGTGGGTGCGCCCCATTCATTGGCAGGTGCCATGGCTGTCACCTCCACCTTCGTGATGTCGGTTATCTCGGTGCCAAGCACGAGCTCTCCGTTCCACAACTGACTCGAACTTGAGCCTATCTGCAGTGCATCCTGATAGTAACCTATGTAGATTTGGTTATTCCAGTGAAAATAGTCGAACACATAGGGCTTGCCATTCACATCGACTGCCGTAAACGTCTTCTGTGTCTTGTTGATGTACATCGATTTGCCGTTCTGGTCATAGGCTACGCCCACAATACCGCCCGTGTTGATAGGAAACGAGAAATCAAACTCCAGTGTCTTGGTCTCAGCCATTGTAGTTGCTGCCATAGCAATTGCCACGGCTGCAACTCCTGTCTTTAAGTAATTCATCTTCATAAGTTTGTTATTTAGTAATTAGGTTTATCCCTTTGTTGTTTTATTGTTATAACGCCCTTTTCCTCAACATCTACTACCCTATTTCCACTATTTTTTTCTCTCTCAATGCTTGTGTATTGCCCTTATCGGCGCGGCATGACACCCATATTGCACCTTCTTGCTCACATTGATGAGATATTCTCCGGGATTTGTAATCTCTCCGGCTATAAAGTCGTAATAGTCGTAGATATAGTTGAATATCATGTAGTTGCTGCTATACCACAAGAACGAATTGTTCTTATTCTCCTTCAGTATCTCATAATTGTCGGTTGCCTCGGTGCCTGTGTAGAATGGCGTGCTGTTATAGGTGTGATCTT
>CAMGFF010000099.1 GCA_946055125.1 uncultured Prevotellaceae bacterium
GAATCGTTGAAAAGACTAGTGGAATTAAGCCTATTGCCATGAAAGCGTCATTCAACGAAACTGAACTCTCCTGTCTGCTCGACTCACCCAAACGAGCACAAAGATTTATCAATTCTCCCGATTTCCCCACCCTTTTCTCCGACTTGCAAAACCGCTGCAATGAGGTTTATGACGCTATCCTCATTGCATCACGCATTGAGAACGTGAATATTCGCGGTCGCTTGATTGAGGTGCTTATTACTGCCGACAATAATCTGCGCTGTAAATTATTGCATGAGATAGGTAATATTGAACATTTGCTGCCTCAATACGACACTTCAAACGACCTGGGCGACTATGTCCGGTCCTTTAAGGATTCCGACACATATACCGACATAAAAACAAAAATACTCTATCTTAACTCAAACCCTAAAGCCTATAATATTGATAAATTTCTTCAATGCATGGCCTCCGACAAGTCGGTTTTTATGCTATTTTTCATTGGAATCGACGACTCAGGTATCGTGAACACCATTCTTTGTTCCGTGTTCCACAACAAACTCATTAATTCAACCCTGTTACAAAGTCACTGGGCTGGCCGAGCCACTCGTGGAGCCGCGCAATTTTCAGGCAATGCAATAAAGGAGATGATTGCACAACCCGATTTTCACAACATTATCGATATTGACAAATCAATCGCTTTTCTCAACCAATTATTAAACAGATAAAATTCTTCTTTTCTATGTGGATTAATGCTCTTATCACTATCGGGATGCTCGTCATCTCCAATATCTTCATGACTTTCGCCTGGTATGGGCACCTCAAGCTCCAGGCTTCGGGTATCAGCTCCAACTGGCCCCTGTGGCTCGTAATCATCTTCTCGTGGGGAATTGCACTCGCCGAATACTCCTTCCAGGTGCCGGCCAACAGGATGGGATTCGTGGGCAACGGCGGTCCCTTCACCCTCATGCAGCTAAAAATCCTTCAAGAGGTGATCACCCTGGTGGTATTCACCCTGTTCACCGTGGTGTTCTTCCGCGGCGAGCAGCTGCACTGGAACCATTTCGCCGCATTCATCTGCCTCATTCTCGCAGTGTATTTCGTCTTTATGAAATAACCCTTCGCGCTTATGCTATCACTGCAACCGTTCAGCATCTCCAGCGGCCGGTACTACCGCATCCTCGTCGCATCCCACCTGCGCCGCTGCCTGTGGCTCTATGCCCTCCCGGCCGCCGCGCTCGTGGCTGCCATGCTGTGGCTCGCCGATGTGCGGTTCCTCTTCCTCCTACTCATCTATGGCTTCATCGTAGTGCCCATGGCTCTCACATTCACACTCATCTCCTGCGGGCTGCACCCCGTGAGCCGCTACTCACTCCTCTCCAAGCGGGCACTGGCAAGCTCCACCGGGCTGCAATTTCTCTTCCTCGACGACGATGGCGAAGTTGCATCCTCGGCCACCATAGCCTGGACCGACGTGCAGAGCATCACCCCCACTGCCCACGAGCTTATCCTCACGCTCGGCCACAGCAGGATCATCGCCATTCCCTATGAGGCTTTCTCTTCTCCCGAGCAGCTACGCGACTTCATCGCATGCGCCTCAACATCTAAGGATTGACCCTTTCCTATCGTTTCTATGTGAATTTTATCGTGAAAATTGTGAAAAATATGAAATTTTGCACCAAAAAATTTGTAGCATATAAAAATTAGTCCTACTTTTGCAGCAACGCCACCGGCTTACTTTTATTTTGCCAATGGCTCAATTTAATTATGTTTTAACATCTAAGCTACTACTTTGCCTATCGTAACATCATTACTCTATTAATAACAAACGCTAAACAATAAGTAATGTACGAATTGTATGCCCTGGCCGACGAAGCGTTGGTCAAACTATACTCTGAAGGCAAAAACGAGGCTTTCGACACTCTCATTGAGCGCCACAAGGACAAATTGTATGCCTACATCTTCCACTCCGTGAAAGATGCCGACCTCGCCAACGACATATTCCAGGAAACTTTCATCAAGGCCATAACAACTATCAATCAAGGCCGCTATGTGGAAAACGGGAAGTTTTCGGCCTGGATTAGCCGCATTGCACACAACCTTATCATCGACTTTTTCCGCCAGGAAAAAGCCGAAAACCTCCAGTCGTGCGACCTCGACGACGTTGACATCCTTAACCGCAAGGAACTCAGCGAAGAAACCATTGAGGACTCCCTTATTACCCGGCAAATTCACGCCGACATTCGCCGCATCGTCAAGGCTCTCCCCGAAAGCCAGCAAGAAGTGCTCGTGATGCGCTACTACAAGAACATGAGCTTCAAGGAAATTGCCGACGCCACCAACGTGAGCATCAACACCGCCCTGGGCCGCATGCGCTACGCTATCCTCAACATGCGCCGCATCGCCGAGGAAAACAACATCGCGCTCACCACCCTCTGAGGCTTCTGCCGGTGATGATTCTCTTTCCCATTTTTTCTTGAAATCTTCTTCTTCTCATAAATAATTTCAAGGATTCTCCACAATAAAGGCAGCACTCCGTGCGTTATATCATTGAATTTTTTAACAATAATAACCCTCGTGTTTGCCTATGGATAAAAGCTCTACTCTTGAAAAATCTATGCCGGCCAAGCTCGCCGTCACAGGAAAAGTGCGTCAGTCAACAATCAATTTCATCAAGCAATTTGCACGCGCCTATTCCTACGACCGGCGTCTGGCAATGCCACTCGGTAGCTTCGTTGCCAACTGACGGCTTGCCTCCTGGCACCATTAAAAGGCACTCCCTGAGCACTTATTTGCAGGGCGTGCCTCATTTATCTTCCCCATTCAATCCCCCACACACATCATGAAGCACTCTGCCCTAATTATGCTATTGGCCACCCTGCTCGCCCTCGCCGCTTGCAACAAGCCTTTCGAAGTCACCCACCTCGTGCTGCACCCGAGCTCGGTCGAAACCACTCCGCTCGACACCATTCAGCTCGTCTTCGCAATGGAATACACCGGCGGCGACTTCGAGGATCCCAACCTCATCCAGCCGCTGTGGCACTCGAGCAACGACGATGTGGTGGGAGTGGATTCCCTGGGTAAAATCTTCACCCGCCAGCCGGGAAATGCCGATGTCACTATCTCCTGCGGCGGCGCATCGGCCTTGTGCAAAGTCACCGTGATAAGCCAAAACAAGCCCCGATGAGTTACTATTTACCACTCTAAATCGCCTTTTTCTGTCATTTTTTCATTTTCCCAAGAAAAATTCCTCGTTTTAGTTGGCTTTTTCACAAAAATAACATACCTTTGCATCACCAAAATGAATTTCTCTATGAGTCATATCAATGCATATTATTTTTCCTTTTACTTTTATTTTAAGAAATAAGAGGCGAGATTTTTATGCAGTGAATTTATTTTGACAATGATTAACGATATAAAATCCCGCCACTCTCAAGATGACGGGATTTTTATTTTACACTGTTTTTTTATATTGACAAGACCTCACGAAATGACACGACGTATTGCTATACAAGGCGAGCCGGGCTGCTTCCACGATGCTGCCGCAAGATGCTTCTTCGCCGGCGAGGAGGTGGAAACAATCCCCTGCGAAACGTTCACCTCTATGTTCGACCTCCTTCGCACCGACGCCTCTCTCCTCGGCATTGTGGCCATCGAGAACACCATCGCCGGAAGCCTCCTGCAAAACCACGAGCTGCTCAGGCAGAGCAACCAGACCATTGTGGGCGAATACAAGATGCACATCTCTCATGTGCTCGCCGCATTGCCCGGCCAGGACTTCGGCCAGCTCACCGAGGTCAACTCTCACCCCATGGCCCTAATGCAGTGTGAGAAATACCTCCTCAGGCACCCCGGCATGAAGATGGTGGAGCGCAACGACACCGCCGGCAGCGCTCGCGAAATCGCCGAGAAGAACCTGCTGGGGCACGCCGCCGTGTGCGGTAAATATGCCGCCCAGCTCTATGGCCTCAACATTCTTGAGGAGGACATTCAGACCAACAAGCGAAACTCCACCCGCTTCCTAATCATCGCCGACCCCGTGGAGGCGCCATCGCTCACGCGAGGTAAGGTGGTGAACAAAGCCTCGCTCGTTTTCACTTTGCCCCACACCCACGGCAGCCTCTCGAAGGTGCTCACCATCTTCTCGTTCTACGACATCAATCTCTCCAAAATCCAGTCGCTGCCCATTATCGGCCGTGAGTGGGAATACCGTTTCTACATCAACCTCACTTTCGACGACTACACCCGCTACCGCCAGTCGATCGACGCGGTGCGCCCTTTAATCAACGATTTCAAAATATTAGGAGAATATGCCCAGCACTCAACAACCATCGAATAACAACTGCCCCGCAATCACACCCGCCCACCGCGTGAGCGAGGTGAAGGAATACTATTTCTCGCGCAAGCTGCGCGAGGTGGCCCAGCTCAACGCACAGGGCCTCGACATTATATCCCTCGGCATCGGTGGCCCCGACCGCCCTCCTCACGCCGACGTGATTGCCACACTCTGCACCGAGGCGCAGAAGCCAGGCAACCACGGCTACCAGCCCTATGTGGGACTGCCCGAGCTCCGCGAGGCTTTCGCTGCCTGGTATGCCCGGCACTACAGCGTGGTGCTCGACCCAAAGACTGAAATACAGCCGCTTATCGGCTCAAAGGAGGGTATTCTGCACATTTCCCTCGCTTTCCTCAACCCCGGCGACGGCGTGCTGATCCCCAACCCCGGCTATCCCACCTACACTTCGGTGAGCCGACTCGTGGGTGCCGAGATTTTCAACTATAACCTCACCGAGGAAAATGGCTGGGAACCCGACTTTGCCGAGCTCGAGAAGCTGCCGCTACACCGCATCAAGCTAATGTGGGTCAACTACCCTCACATGCCCACCGGAAAGCGTGCCTCTTTGCAGCTCTATGAGCGCATTGTGGATTTCGGCCACAAGCACGGCATTGTCATCGTCAACGACAACCCCTACAGCTTCATTCTCAACGACAACCCTATCAGCCTCCTCAGCATCGAGGGTGCCAAGGACATCGCTATTGAGATGAACTCCCTGAGCAAGTCGCACAACATGGCCGGCTGGCGCATCGCTATGCTCGCCTCCAATGCCCGGTTCGTGCAGTGGATTCTCAAGGTGAAGTCGAATATCGACTCAGGACAGTTCAAGCCCATGATGCTCGCTGCCGTAAAGGCACTGCAGTGCGACGACTCCTGGTATGCCGAGGTAAATGCCGCCTACGCTCGCCGCCGTCTCATCGCCGAGCAAATAATGGAGGCTCTTGGCTGCTCTTTCGACCCCGCTCAAGGCGGCCTGTTCCTCTGGGGACGCATCCCCGACTCCGAGGCCGGCTCAGAGGCTCTTGCCGACCGCATTCTCCGTGGCGCGCGCGTGTTCCTCACCCCGGGCTTCATCTTCGGCTCATGTGGCGAACGCTACATTCGCATCTCGCTCTGCGCCACCGAGCAGCGCATGAGCGAGGCTCTTGCCCGAATCAAAGATTTCATTAAATAACCACCACTTGATTTATCAACATATAAACATCATAAAAACACTAATTATGGAAGATCTACAACCAATCATCTTACCCGGCGTCAGCACGCAGAAGCCAATGATTATAGCCGGTCCCTGCAGCGCCGAGACCGAGGAGCAAGTGCTCACCACCGCCCGTCAGCTCGCCGCTCACGGCATCAAGATATTCCGTGCCGGTATTTGGAAGCCCCGTACCAAGCCGGGGGGCTTCGAGGGAATCGGTGTTGAGGGACTTGAGTGGCTCAAGAAAGTGAAGGCCGAGACCGGAATGTATGTTGCCACCGAAGTCGCCACCAAGGCTCATGTGGAGGCCGCCGTGGCCGCCGGTGTCGACATCCTCTGGATTGGTGCCCGCACCTCGGCCAACCCCTTTGCCATGCAGGAGATTGCCGACGCTCTCGTGGGAATCGACGCTATAGTGCTCGTGAAGAACCCCGTGAACCCCGACCTCGAGCTGTGGATTGGCGCCATGCAGCGCATCTACAATGCCGGTGTTCGCCGCCTCGGCGCTATTCACCGCGGCTTCAGCTCCTATGGAAAGCACCTCTACCGCAACCTGCCCCAGTGGCACATTCCCATGGAGCTGGGCCGGCGCATTCCCAACCTCCCAATATTCTGCGACCCATCACACATTGGCGGAAAGCGCGAGCTGGTGGCCCCGCTCGCCCAGCAGGCTGTGGATATGGGATTTGAGGGCCTTATCATCGAGTCGCACTGCGACCCCGACTGCGCATGGAGCGACAAGAGCCAACAGGTTACGCCCGATGTGCTCAATTATATCCTCAACATGCTCGTGCACCGCGACACCAAGCAGACTACCGAGAACCTCAACATTCTGCGACAGCAAATCGACCAAATCGACAATGAGCTCATCGAAGTGCTCAACAAGCGCATGCGCATCTCTCGCGAGATTGGCCAGTACAAAAAAGAGCACAGCATGCAGATTGTGCAGATTGGCCGCTACGACGACATCATCAAGTCGCGCGTGAAGCTCGCCGAGGAAATGGGCATGAGCCCCGACTTCATGAAGGATGTGCTCGTGGCTATCCACGACGAGTCGGTGCGCCAGCAGGTTCAAGTGTTTAACGACCGCACTCACTAAAGCCATAACCCACTATGAGAATCCTTATTCTTGGTGCCGGCAAGATGGGCTCGTTCTTCAGCGACGTGCTCAGCTTCGAGCACGAGGTGGCTGTGTTCGACGTCGACAAGGAGCGGCTGCGCTTCACTTTCAACGCCCTGCGCTTCACCTCCTACGACGAGATTACACAGTTCAACCCCGAGCTGCTCATCAATGCCGCCACGGTGAAATACACCATCGAGGCCTTCAACAAGGTGATGCCCTACCTCTCCCCCACCTGCATTCTCTCCGATATAGCCTCGGTGAAGACGGGGCTGCCCGAGTTCTACAAGGACTGCGGGCATCCCTTCGTGAGCACTCACCCCATGTTTGGACCCACTTTCGCCTCCCTGAGCAACCTCTCAAGCGAGAATGCTATCATCATCTCCGAGAGCGACCACCTCGGCAAGGTGTTCTTCCGCGACCTCTACAATGGGCTGCACCTCAACGTGTGCGAGTACACCTTTGAGCAGCACGACGAAACCATCGCCTTCTCACTCTCAATCCCATTTGCCAGCACACTCGTCTTTGGCAGCGTGATGAAGCACCAGGAGGCCCCGGGAACCACCTTCAAGCGGCACATGGCCATTGCCCGCGGACTGATGTCGGAAGACGACTTCCTCCTCCAGGAAATCCTCTTCAACCCTCACACCCCCGAGCAGCTCGACAAAATCATCGGTCGCCTCTCCACGCTACGCGAGATTGTCGCCACCCGCGACGCCGCCCGAATGAAGTCGTTCCTCGACGAAGTGCGCTCCAACCTCAAGTAGCCCCACTGCCATTCTCCCCACGCAAGAGGTTACATCCACCCCACAGCATAAAAAAGGGTGTATCAAAATATCACATCATGATGAATTTTGATACACCCTTTCTATTTCCGGCTCCTGCCCTCCACATAGCGCCACCCAACCCATTCGTTCATAAAAGTGTGATTTTCCGTCCATCATTCGTTCATAAAAGTGTGATTTTTCACCCAACATTCATTCATAAAAGTGCGATTTTTTTGTTATTTCATTAATAATAAGTATATTTGC
>CAMGFF010000100.1 GCA_946055125.1 uncultured Prevotellaceae bacterium
AACTATAACCTCCACCTAAAATCATTACAAAAACCGCAAGGTTAGTAGAGTGAGCGATTTTTGGCGAATTTCGGTTAGTGGAGTGAACGATTTGGGACAATTCCCGGTTGATTTGGTGACAAGCAGCGCGAGCCATTAGGCGGCCGAGTGATACTTTTTTGGCTAAGTCTTTACATTTATGGGCAAAAATTTGGATAGTTGGCGGTTTTTGTGCTATTTTTGTGACAGGAATCGCCTCATAATGCTGATAATATGTAACAACCAAAAACTAATATGCAACTAAAACATCTCATCATCGCTATGACTGCCGCTATCGCATGTGCCGCAGGCACTTTCACCTCCTGCAGCCGTGCCACTGCCGGCAGTGAGACGACATTTGTCACCGTAGCCAATGGAAAGTTCTACCTGGGCACTGAGGAATACCGCTTCGTTGGCACCAACTTTTGGTATGGCCCCATCCTTGCCTCGGAGGGGCGTGGCGGCAACCGTGAGCGCCTGCACGCCGAGCTGAATGAATTGCAACGCCTTGGCATCAACAACCTGCGCGTCCTCGTGGGCGCCGACGGGCCCGAGGGAAGGGCTGCCCACATCGCGCCGGTGCTTCAGACGGCTCCCGGCCACTACAACGACACCCTGCTGCGCGGCCTCGACTACCTGCTCGTGGAGCTGGAGAAGCGCGACATGAAGGCTGTGCTCTACCTCAACAACGCCTGGGAGTGGAGCGGAGGCTTCAGCGCCTACCTTGAGTGGGCGGGCTGCGGCAAGGCCCCCATTCCGTGCATCGACGGCTGGCCCACCTACCGCGACTATGTGAGCCGCTTCGCCTCGTGCGACTCGGCCCTGGCCATGTATCGCAACCACATCACCACCATTGTGAGCCGCGTAAACTCAATCACCGGCGTGCCCTACTCGGAGTGCCCGGCAATCATGTCGTGGCAGCTCGCCAATGAGCCCCGCGCCTTCAGCGATGAGGCAAAGGCACCGTTTGCCAAGTGGATTCGCGAGGCCGCACGGCTGATCAAGAGCCTCGACGGCAACCACCTGGTATCGACCGGCAGCGAGGGACTTTTCGGCTGCGAGGTGGATATCGACCTGTGGAACACCATTCACAGCTATCCCGAGGTGGACTATGCCAACATACACATCTGGCCCTACAACTGGCGCTGGGTGAACCTCGACTCCCTCAACACGGGGCTGAAAGCCGCCTGCGACAGCACTCGCGCCTACATTGAGAAGCACTCCGCCCTCATGAAGAAGGCCGGCAAGCCGCTGGTGCTCGAGGAGTTTGGCTATCCGCGCGACGGCTTCTTGTTTGCCCCTGGCAGCCCCGTCGCTGCCCGCGATGGCTACTACCGCTTCGTGTTTGACATGGTGACGGGCACCGACATGGTAGCGGGCTGCAACTTCTGGGGCTGGGGAGGCTCGGCATGTCCCGCCCACGAAGTGTGGCAGCCGGGCGACGACTACACCTGCGACCCCGCCCAAGAGCAACAGGGACTATACTCGGTGTTCTCGGCCGACAGCTCCACAGTGGCAGTTATTGCCGAGGCTACCGCCAGAATATCGGGCAAAAAATAGCCCCGGTGACTACCCTTGCCACCATGAAAACCTGTCAATCATAGAAACTATCAACCATATAACAACCTAATCAAAGCATTATGAACCTGCTAAGAAAACTATCGCTTATCGCCTGCCTGGGCGCAGCAAGTGCCGTGATGGCCCAAAATGTGGAAATCTCCACTCCCGGCTCCACCATGCTGCTCAGCGCCCGGCAGGGCGAGAACCTCAAGTTTCTCTACTTCGGCAACCGCCTCAGCGCGGCCGACGCGGAGACCGTGCGTGCCACCGATGATGCCCGCTATGATGCCTACCCGGCCTATGGGCTCGACTGCTCGCGCGAGGCCGCTATCGCCGCCCGCCTGGCCGACGGCAACATGACGCTCGACCTCAAAGTGGCCGACGTGGCCACCGAGACAGCCACCGACTTCATCCTCACGCGCATCACCCTGCGCGACAAGGTGTATCCCTTCACCGTGGCCGTGTGCTACAAGGCATTCAGCACCGTGGATATGATTGAAACCTGGACCGAAATCACCAATGGCGAAAAGAAAAAGACGGTGACGCTCAATAAGTTTGCCTCGGGCTACCTGCCCATTCGCCGTGGCACGGTGTGGCTCTCCTCGCTCTACGGGCAGTGGGCCAATGAGGGCCGCCTCTGCGAGGAGCCGCTTGAGCCGGGCATGAAAGTGATTAAGAACAAGGACGGAGTGCGCAACTCCCACACAGCCCACGCCGAGGTGATGTTCTCGCTCGACGGCAAGGCGCGTGAGAACGCCGGCCGCGTGATTGGCGCCGCCCTGTGCTACAGCGGCAACTACCGCCTCGCAATCGACACCGACGAGAGCGACTTCCACCACTTCTTCGCCGGTATCAACGAGGACAACTCGGCCTATAACCTACGCGCCGGAGAGACTTTCGTCACCCCGGCCCTCGCCCTCACCTACAGCAATGAGGGAGCAAGCGGCGCCAGCCGGAACTTCCACAAGTGGGGCCGAAAATACCGCCTCGCCAACCCCGACGTGCTCCGCAAGATCCTGCTCAACAGCTGGGAGGGCGTGTATCTCGACATCAAGGAGAACGAAATGCACCAGATGATGGCCGACATCGCCTCGATGGGCGGCGAGCTATTCGTGATGGACGACGGATGGTTTGGCGACAAATACCCCCGCATCAAGGACAACTCCTCGCTCGGCGACTGGGTGGTCGACAAAAACAAGCTCCCCAATGGCATTGACGGACTCCTCGCCGAGGCCAAGAAGCTGGGAATAAAGTTTGGTATATGGTATGAGCCTGAGATGAGCAACACCGTGAGCGAGCTCTTTGAGGCTCACCCCGAATGGGTGATAAAAGCCCCTAAGCGCGACCTGCAACTGGGACGCGGCGGCACTCAAGTGGTGCTCGACCTGGGCAACCCCAAGGTGCAGGACTTCATCTTCAGCATGATTGATGACCTCATGACGAAGTACCCCGAAATCGACTACATAAAGTGGGACGCCAACATGGAAATCAAGAACCACGGCTCCAACTACCTCACCGCCGACAACCAGAGCCACCTCTACATTGAGTATCACCGTGGATTCGAGAACGTGTGCAAGCGCATCCGCGCAAAGTACCCCACCCTCACCATGCAGGCCTGCGCCAGCGGCGGCGGACGCGCCAACTGGGGACTGCTGCCCTACTTCGACGAGTTCTGGGTGAGCGACAACACCGATGCCCTGCAGCGCGTGTACATGCAGTGGGGCACAAGCTACTTCTTCCCGGCCATCGCCATGGCCTCACACATCGCTGCCTCGCCCAACCACACCACCGCCCGCATCGTGCCGCTCAAGTATCGCTGCGACGTGGCCATGAGCGCACGCTTAGGAATGGAAATTCAGCCCAAGAACATGACCGACGCCGAGAAAGACCTGTGCCGCCGCGCCATTGCCGACTACAAGACCATACGCCCCATTGTGCAGCTCGGCAACATCTACCGCCTCGTGTCGCCCTACGACCGCCTGGGAATGGCATCGCTCATGTATGTGGACGACGCTCGCGACAAGGCCGCATTCTTCTGGTTCAAGACCGAGCACTTCTACAACCAGCACTTCCCGCGCGTGACCATGGCAGGCCTCGACCCTGCCAAGAGCTACCGCGTGCGCGAGCTCAACCGCATCGACAAGAACCCGCTCAAGTGGGATGGCAAGGTGTTCACCGGCGAGTTCCTCATGACCGTGGGACTCGAAATCCCCTACAACTACGCCGAGTGGCAGAATGGCTGCGACCTCTCCAGCCATGTGCTTTACCTCGAAGCCAGGTAATCCACGCCCGGCCGTCACAGCCCGGCGCATAGCAATAAACACCTCATTTCGCGTATATACAAAAACATATACAAGAGGGCAATCGCCTTACGACACGGCGATTGCCCTCTTAATTTTTCTATCGTCAGGTGGCAGTGCTATTGAGCCGCCACGGCTATTTTCTTCGATTTAGAGGCCTCCTGCACGCCATCGGTCGAGAGGTAGGCACGGTAGAGGTAGATACCGCGAGGCACGCGGCGACCGGCAGCGTCGGTGAGGTCCCAGGTGATGGGGAACGACTGCTCCATGTCGCTCTTTCCGGTGAGAGCGGTGGTCCACACCTCGCGGCCCATGAGGTCATACACACTCAAGCGCACGGTGACGGTTGCGCCGGGGCGGTTGTGGCGAATGTAGAACCGAGCCTCGGTGGTGGCAGGATTGGAAGTGGAGTACACGTCGATAAGCTCAGGCGTGAGGCCGTTCACCACATTGAATGTGAGTTCGCGGCTCGAGGAGTTGGCAAAGGAGTCCCACACCTTCAGTCGCAGCGTGTGCCGGCCCTCGGCGAGGTCGCTCAGTGGGTAGTTGATGATTCCGCCGCTACCCTCGGCATCGCCACCGGGCACTTCGGGGGTGAAATAGGTGGAGAGGTCGCTGTAGAGCACGTTGCCGTCGAGCATTAGCGACATTTCGTGGCCAATTCCGTTGGTGGAGATGTTGATACCCGACTTGTCGAAGACCCGTGCAATCACCATGGGCGACTCATTCACGCTGCCCCCGTCGGCAAAAGTGGCTCCATTGAGGGTGAAGGCAGTGATTTCGGGGCCGTCGATGTCGGCGTCGACGGTTTCGTCGAAGCCGTAGATGTAGAACCGGTCATTGTTTCCGTTGGCCTCAAGGCCGTCGTCGGTCGAGGCGTAGAAATTGACCATGGCGGTAGAATAGTTTTCATAGGATTCGGGCATAGCCACCTCCGAAGGGATGGTGAGCTTCACGGTCCACTCGCCATTGGTCACATAGTCCTTAGCCATTGCGAGCTTAATGGCACGCTCCTGATACACATATTTGTCGATGTTGTCGCTCTCGTTCACGGCCTGGTTGCCATTGGTTTCCACCGACTGCTCGGCATCGAAGAGGGTGGGAATGATTGTGCCATTGAAGTGGGTGGCCTTGTTGCCGTCGGGGTCATAGATGGAGCCCTTCATGGTGAGCGACTGGCGTGCCTTGAAATCGGGCATTGCGTCGCTGCCCACGGGAATATCGTTGATACTCTCCAGCCGCACCTCATATTGCGGGTAGGCGAGGCGCATGGCGGGGTCGCCGAGGAGGCAGAAGCGCAGCTTGTTGGAGTCGGTGTAGCTGGTCACCACATTTCCATTGTAGCTCACCGACTCGTTCTTGGCCGAGCAGTAGATGTCGCCAAGGCGGCGGTAGAGGTTGTTGGCGTCGCGGCGGAAGAGGTTCTTCGAGAGGCTGTTGGTGAAAATCTCGTTGTTGCTGATGTAGGTGGGCCTTATGGTGGTAATCATCGCAATCGCGCCACCACGGCTGTTGAGAAACAGCGTTTCGCCGCCCGAAGTGGCGTCGGCATCGTGGCGCGAGAACTCGCAAGTGGCGGTGTAGAAGAGCGGGTAGTGCTTGAGGTACATCGAGTTGATGTCGGTGTTGGTGAGCAGACCGTCGTGGGTCCAGCTCACGGTGTTGGCGTGGCCAATGTAGTGCAGCACCAGTGCGCCGTCGTCGAGGAGCTTAAACATCTTTTGGCGGGCTGCGGGATACACATTACCCGAGCCGTCGGAGCTTTGGGTGAAGGCGTCGAGGTAGATGCGGTTATACACATAGTTGCCGCCGCCACAGGCCTGCATGTTGCTCAGGGCGCTGTCGCTCTGTCGCATGTGCACGCCGCTGTCGCCGTCGTCGGCAATCATGATTATGTTGTTCTTCCACGCGCCATAGTCGCCGCCGGTCACATAGCTATAGAGCTTGTCGACCACGTCCTTGGCCTCCTGGAGGCTCTTCACAGGCATTCGGCCCACGCCAATGCAGTAGGTGCTCAGGCGAGGGTCGGAGAGGGTGTTCTCCGAGGAGCCGTCGTTGAGCACCGCGATGAAGTCGTCGGTGCCAAATGAGGTGTTGTCGTAGTCGCCCTCCTGCGTTTCCCAGATGAGGAGGCAGGGGTAATTGAGTCCCTTTGCATTCTGCGAGATGCGGCGGTTGTCGTAGGAGCCCTTGCCGAAGAGCAGCAGGTGCTGCATGCGGTGTCCCTGGTCGTCGGTTCCGCGGTCGTAGAACATCTTGGCGAGCTTGCGATAGGCCATCACGTCGGGTGTGCCCGAGGAAAACTCATTGTAGATTACATTAGGCTCAAGCACCAGCACGCGCATCGAGTCGAGGCTCTCGTGGAGCGAGGCAATGCGCTGCGCCTGGGCGATGTAGTCGGCCGGAGTGATGATGATGAGGTCGGGAGTGGGCGAGCCGTGGAGGTTCTGCGCCGGCACGCTGCCCACAAGAGTGGGAGCCGGCAGGGCACTGCCGGTGGCAAAGGCGCGGTATTCGCGCACACCACCGCTTGCCGGGGAGAAAGCGGCAGTGCCCTGCGCCGCGATGGCCGGCTTGCCCGGATTGGTGACATCGACCACCACAGTGGCGTCGGAGGCGCCGCTGAGGCGCATCACCACACCCGGGTCATTGCCCACGAATGTGAAAGGGAAGTCGGCAGCACCGGCCACATTGAGGCTTCGCTCATAGTTCACGGTGATATAGTCGAGGCGGGCCATGGCGAGCACGGTGCCCGAGTTGGCAAAAGAGATATTCCATTCGAGCTTGTCGCCACTCACCGCCACGGTCTTCACAGTGTTGGTGAGCTTGCAGTGGGTGTAGCTGTCGGTGGCCGAGATTGCCGCAATCTTGTCGGAGGGCGAGCTTTCCACCGGCGAGCCATTGCACTTGAAGGTGAGCGACGAAGCCACCGCGCCGGTGGCTTTTGCCGCAAAGGAAGTGAGCACACGCACATCGGAGCCGGCCACAAGCCCCGGCAAGTCAAACTTGAAAGTCTGGCTGCTTGTGTAGCGGAAGTCCTCGCCGAGGAGGTAGTTGCCCGTCTGACCCGGAGAGTAGGACTCTTGCTCATGGTAGAGGCGCTCGGTGAACGAGGTCACCTCGGTGCCGCCTGTGGCGAGTGGAGTGCCGAGCAGCTCCATGGAGAGCGGCTCAATGTCGTCGCGGTCGGTCACGAAGTAGCAGCCCTCGGTGGCATAGCGGTGCTGCACCTGCACGAAGCTCATCTCGGCATTCTTGGTGGAGCTCCATGTGGTGGGACCCTGGGCATAGAACACGATGCGGTCCGGCGAGCGGTGGCAAGGGAGCTGCGGCAGGTCGTCGGGCAGGGCACCGTCGAGCACGGTGCTAATTGGTGCGCCGCCGTAGCCGAACACCTTCACCCGTGTCAGGTCGCTGAATCCCCAGCCCTGTGCCGTGGCCTTGGTGATGGCATACATTCCGCTCTCAGTCACTTTCACTTTCACCCACCGCCCCTCAGCGAGCCTCGACTCGCCGGCATAGAACTCGGGGCTGAGCGCCGCCGCACCCATAGGCACAAGCACTGCAAGGAGCAGCACCGCCAGCAGGGCAATATGTTTTTTCCAAGAAATCTTCATCATCACTTGAGTATATATCAATACTATTAAATAACGTTTTTCTCAGCGTTATATTATGTTTGGCCACCACTGCGATGCCTTTTTTCGGGAAAAATGGGGGAAGATTTGGAATAGTCGGTGGGGTGTTGTATCTTTGTGGGAATTTTTGGAACTGCAG
>CAMGFF010000101.1 GCA_946055125.1 uncultured Prevotellaceae bacterium
CGCTATTTATCCCGTTTTTCGCAACTCTAATCCCCACTAAATATCTACTGTGCCTAGAAGAGGGCGCATTTGTGTGCCATTGTAGATTATTTTGAGAGGTGGTAGCGGCGGCACAGGTCGCTGAATGCCGGCAGGGCCTTTAGGGTGCGGAGCCAGGAATTGAGGCTGTCGCAAAGCTCCACGTTGTCCTTGCTAATGATGAAAGACTGGAATTGGGTGAAGCTTATGCCGGTGGCAATATCTACGTTGGAGTATTTTTCGGCAAGCGAGCGAGCAATGCTCTCGTTGATAACAGCATAGCTTATTTCGCCGGCGGCCACGCGCATGAATAGCTGCTCTGGGCCATAGTTGGAGTCCTCGGTGGTGTAGATGCTGTCGCCAATCTCGCGGGCGAGGCTCTCGATGCGGTCGCGCATGGGAGAGCCTTTCACCACCCACAGTGTTTTGCCGGCGAGGTCGAGCTGAGATTTCACCGGTGGGATTCCGGCAGAGTCGTTGCGCTGCACCAGCACCTGGCGGTCGAGGTAAAGCTCATCGGTGAAGAGAAACTGGTTGCGATTTTCCTTAGTCACCGGGAACTGCGCCACAAGGATGTGGTATCGGTTGTCGCAGAGGGCGTTAAGTGCGTCTTCGAGTTGCACTATAGGGTAGAATTTCACGTTGCGGTGAGCCGTAGCTGCCATTAGGCGCAGGGCGTCGTAGGCGAAACCGCCGAGGGTGTCGTTATAGGTGTAGCAAGCCAGGGGGGAGTATTCTATGGCCACGCGCAGGGTGTCGCCTCCAGCCTCGTGGGAGGCAGTTGCGGGGGCTTGCCTGCTGCACAGGTGAAGCACGGCCATTAGCGAGATTATCACCAAAAGGAGCACGATGTAGATTACCGGGTTTCCTTTTTTAGGGAGAAGCGTTTTGTCCATATTCAGGGTGGAGTTAGTTCTGGAAATCAACAGAGAGGCCGAGCTGGAAGCGGCGTGCGTTGAGCGGATAGTGAGGCATGGAGAAAGTGCGCTTAGTGCCGAAGAGGCCGTCGCTCACATTCGACATCATGAGGAAGAAACGAGTCTTCTTGAGCTTGAAGTCGGCATATACGTTGGCGAATGGGAAGTTGCCGCACTTCATCTCGCTCTGGTTGCAGAAAGACATTGTGGCGGGGTTGTATCGCGGAGCGTAGTAGTTGGTGTAGTAGCTGCAATCCACGCCTAAGTTCACCTTCAGCACTCGTGCTATTGCAAACTTGAGGAACATATTGGAGTAGATTGCGAATTTGGGCAGAGGCAGCACGCTCTCTTTGCTCGAGGTCTGGTAGGTGAGCGTGTTGTGCCAGTTGAAAGGCCCGGCAGAGAGGCGGTGCGATAGCGTTGCGCTCAGCACCTGCACATTGTCGCCGGCCTGCAAGGGGAAGCCGTCCTCGGCAAAATACACATAGTTCTGAATGTTTTCCACGCCCACGTTCAGGCGGGCGCCCACGTGAGGCACATCAAGTATTCCACCCAGGCGCAGGCGGCGCGTCTTGCCGAAGTCGTTTTGCCAGATGAAGTGGTTGGAGATGTAGTTGCGAAGCAGGTAGGGCACTTCCTGGTTCTTGAAGTAGCCATATCCTGTGATACGCAGGGTGTCGCGGCGTAGGCGGAACTTGGTGGAAATGTCGCCGCTCACGTCGATGTCGCCGGCCACCGAGCCGAGCACACCAAATTGAGCCGTGGCATTATAGGTGAGCAGAGAGCCGCGCTGCTTGGTGAGCTGTCCGCCAATCCACGCCACATTGTCGGTGTAAGCGTGAGGAATCACCACCTGGGGGCGAGGCGTGAGCTTTCCGCTCTGAGCCGACTCGGCATCGATGGTGTCGGTTCCTTGAGTGAATTTCCTTATTTCGTGGGTGGCAAAGGCCGCCAGGCCGAATTTTGCATATTCATGGAAACCCTCGAGGAGCGAAATGCCCACGGTGTTGCTCAAGCGCCAGTGCTTGGTCTGGTCGTCGGTTCCGTTGAGGCTGAGGTAGGTATTGGCGAAGAAAGAGGTGTCCTCCTTTGCCGAGGTGTTGAGGAACATGTGCTTGTTGGTCTTGTAGCGCATGGTCCAGATGAAGCTTGTGACGGGGATATAGGTCTTGCTTATGATGGAGTCGGTGCTGTCGCGCTCGGTTTGGTAGTAGCCCACCTTGTAGCGGTGGTTCATGTAGAACTCCTGTCCCCACACTTGAGAATGGGCGGAGTTGAGGTTGACGGGGATAGTCTGATAATCGACTTTTGTGGTGCCACCCTGCACCTCGGCGGGGTCGGTGATATAGCGGTCGTCGGTGATACCTCCGTTTTCCTTGTTGAGGAAGTTGTAGTGGTTGTAGAAAGCCTGGAGCTCATATCGGTCGCCTATGTAGGAGCCGAATAGCCTCCATGTGAAGTCTTTTGAGGATTGCTTGTTGTAGAAGCCCTTGGAGTAGAGATAGTCGAGGGCGGCGCCGGCCTGGATTTTCTTGTTCACGTTGCCCGAGAATTCAGCCCTGAGCCTGTCCTGCACGTTTTCCTTGTTTCCTCCGGTGTTGTAGCTCATGAGTGTCATGGGGATTCGCGTGTTGTAGAAGCGCTGAGTGTGCACCGATGGCAGCCAAGCCTCGAGAGCGTCCTCGAAGAAGAAGTCGCTGGCCTGCGAGCGCTCGAAGAAGATTTGGTTCTGCCCCTCGGCGCCAAGGTTGCCGGTGGTGGCATAGGCTGCGCTCACCAATGAGGGCACAGCCTGGCGGTGATAGTCGAGCTGGAGCGTGTCGATGGTCGATTCGTAGCGCTGGCCCAGCGGCTCTGTGATTCGCCAGGCATAGGAAGGCTCAATCTTGGGCCCGCGCTTTCCCAAGGCCGGCACGGCAGTTGCTGCAATAAGTATTATGAATAAGAGTGTTTGCTTCATGCTTTAGTATGCTTCAAGTAAATCTGTCGGCAAAGTTACTAATTATCCGCGCAACCCGAAAGCAATGCCACACTTTTCTTTATCCACACTGCCTCATTTTCTCAAGCCAAGCACAGTGGAGTGTAGCTTTTTTAGGACGCTTTATTTTGTTTCTCGAAAAAAATGTATAATTTTGCCACAAAATTCAGGCGTTTTGCTTTGTGTGGGGTCGATAAGCCACCTATTATGCAAAAAGTCTGTATAATCTACTGTTAAAACAATCAAAACTGTAATTTTTTATGCTGAAACAATCAATCAGTTGTCTTTTGCTGCAATGCTCGGTGTTTGCCGCCATTGCTACGCCTCAAAGTGCTGCCTCGGCTATCGAGGTGATGGATCCGTCGGCAGTGAGCGTGGTATCCAGCCGCGACATCAGCGATGGCCGAGTTCTCCAGGTAGTGGAGCTGCCCGATGGCCGCTTGTGCCGCCGTGTGTTGCCTAAGTTTGGTGCCGGCAATGACCAAATCGAGGCTGTGGCACCCAAGGCTGTGATGCCTATTAAGCCCACAGAGGCCGAGAGCACATATTTTTTTGAGAATTTCGAGAGCTGGGACGGTGTGACCTACGACTGGATTCCCGCCGGATGGACCGACATCTCGAAGTGTGACCCGCCGAGTGTGGCCCCCGAGGATCAGGGAATCAACCCCACTTGGCAGGTGGAATATCCGAGCTGGGACCTGAGCATTGAGGGCCGCTACTTTGCCCGTGTGGCCAATAACTACCACTCCGACCCCGCCACCGGTGCCCTGGTGAATGAGAGTCAGGACGAGTGGCTCATCACACCCTCACTTACCCTCAACGATGGCGAGTGGCTCTACTTCTACCTTTGCTACCACCCGGGCTGGGTGTTCTTCGACTCGCAGAAGTACACCATGACCGCGCTCAACAACGTGATGGAGGTGCACATATCGGAAGATGGCGGTGAGACGTGGACCGCAATCTGGTCGTGCCTCGAAGACGCGCAGAACTACTCCAACAGCGAGCTTTATGCCAGCCTTGCCTCTATCACCGGCACTTGGATTCCGGTGCGCCTCTCCTTGGAGAACTATGTGGGCAAGACGATTAAGATTGCTTTCCGCTATGTGGGCTGCAATGGCGAGTCGATGGCTATCGACTGCGTGACGGTGAAGAAGCCCTCGCCAACTGCCCTCTACACCATTCCTATCGGCTCGTTCTACAGCGGCTACGACATCAACTCGCAGCTTGCCGACAAGAACTCGGTGCTCGCAAGCCCCTTCTCGGAGCTTACATTCTATAACGCATCGAATGTGGATTGTGTGGACTTCAACTGGACCTACACCACCGATGGCTCCAACACCAAGCAATCGACCGACATGGACCTTGTGGCCGAGTACCGACCCGGTGAATATGCCTTCCCCTCGCTTCACGCCGTGGCCGGCAATGGCACAGCCTCCGACTTCACCATGGGCCGCGACTTCCTGAAGGTGGGCGGCTCGCTTGGTGACTTCGGTGCCGGAAACTACGACACCGCTAAGGGCATAAGCTACTACACCGTGGGCGGAAACAACCTTTTCGGCACCGGCAGCGACAGCTTCTGGACCAAATACATAGGCATGGATGGCGTTGACGTGAAGCTCTCCGCAATATGCAACTACTTCCCCAAGCCCGCGCACTCCTACTGCTTAAGCCGCGTGTGGGTGAATGCTAACGTGACGGCGCTCGACGGCGCTCTCTTCACGCTGAAGGCTTTCCGCGTGGTCAATGGCACGATTGAGAGCGATCCATTTGCAGTTGCCGTGTGCGACGGCTCGCAGATACAAACCGTGATTAGTGGCGGCAATCGCCTCTCGGCCTTGCCTTTCGATTTTGGCCGCACAATCACAGTAGATACCGGCATCTTCCTGAAGCTTACCGGCTTTGACGACACGGTGAACGTGCAGAACTTTGTGGTGCTAAACCAAAACACCCCCAACCCCGAGGGCTCCAACTATGCCTATGTATTCCTTACCGGTTATAAGGATGGCATGACCGACGACCTCCTTATCCCTGCATCCAACATCAACAGCTCGGTGGGCCCGCTCTGCACGGCTTTCTGCTTCAACCTCGATGCCAATTTCACATGGCTTGAGTGCAGCGACCCCTCTTTCTATGCTGGCGAGCTGAAGCAGTCGAAGGGCCTGAAGTTCTACACCGAGTATCGCGCCGACGACTTCACGATCACCGGCGACGGCATCGACGACTGGATTACCTACAAGCTCGGAGCCTACAACGAGGAAACCCACCAGCAGCTCGTGACTTTCACCGTGGCCGACAATCCCGGCTCGGAGCGTGAGAGCAACGTTACGGTAGAGGTGCCCGGCTCGCGCTGCATCGTCACCATTTCGCAAGATGCTTCGTCGGGCGTATCTACAGTGGTGGCTTCGTCGAAGCTCAAGGTGCAGAATGGGGCTATCGTGGTAAGCGACGCCGGCGGTGAGCAGCTTGCCATCTACAACACCCTTGGCGCCATTGCCCTGTGCACAGCCATTGCCGGCGAGAGTGCCACCGTTTCCACTGCCTCACTGCCGGCTGGAATCTATGTGGCGCGCCTTAGCAGCGGTGCAAGCATTAAGTTTGCAATAAAATAATCAAAAAATACACCAATTTTTTATGAGAAAATTAAGTTTGTTTCTTTGCGCCTGTGCCATGGCAGGCACGATGGGCGCTCAGCAGCAGGAGCTGCTGAAGGTGGCAAGCCGTGCGCCACAATCGGCTGCCGCAGCAGCTCCCGCCGCCACCGACGTGCACTATGCGCTTCCCGATGGTTGCTTCTACTTCGGAGACTGGATCCGCGACCGATACTATTTCAATGTGTGCACCTCTGTTATAGCACCGGCACACGCCACAATCCACTTTGCCAACGATGGCAAGGAGGGCGACAGCTATCGGTGGACCTACAGCAACCCAACCGACTACAGCTACTCGATAAGCAACATGACCACTTGCACTGCCGACACACGCGACCTCACTTTCGCCTCGGAGTGCTACAACTATGGCTATATGCCCACCCTCGCCACCACTGTGGGTGGCACCACCACCGAGTATTCTTTCCCACCTTACTCCGACAACCGCAAGTCGTTTTTCCAGATTGGCGGCCGCCCCGGCGACTTCTACCACGCCAATCAGCCCGGCCTTCAAGAGAATGGCTTCTATGGATTCATGCAATATGACTTCCGCGGAGCATATGTGAACCTCTATGCCAACGGCGCTATGGACTCCTATGTGTTTGGCAAGGGAGCCGAGACTGAGCGCGAGGGTATTACGGGCTTTGTGTCGATGTTTCACAAGCCTGCCGCTCCCTATGTGCTCAAGGATGGCATAAAGGTGAGCATAGGCATTTCGTGCGACGACGATGCCGAGATTACCGTCACACTGCGCAAGGCAACTAAGGTGAGCGACACCGAGTATGACCTTGGTGCCGAGATTGGCCACGCCACTCTCACCGGAGCGCAGATTAAGGAGCAGATGGCAAAGTACGCTATTGGCGACGACTACATAGGCTGGCTGCACTTCGCCGATTTCGTTATGACCAATGAGGAGGGCGACGACGTGTCGATCCTCCCCGCGACTATCGACACCGCCCTGGCCGTGGTGTTCACTGGCTGGAACAACACCAAGGTGTCCAAATTTGAGATTTTCACCAATGAGCAGATTCTCAAGAGCAATGGCACCTACGACTCTCTCGCCAACTCCCGCATCGAGACTTCCACTTTCTTCACCGGCGGAACCTACGGCAAGGACGCCAAGGCTAAATATGAGCACTTTGTGGGCGCAGTGTCGCTCGGAGCGTTCTTCCCGATTCTCCACCCCGAAACCGACAGCTACAATGCCACGGCCGAGGGCGGAACACAGACGGTGAAGGTGGACCGCTACCAGTATATGGCACCCGAGCCATTCTCGGCCACCTGCGATGCCGAGTGGGTGACTGTGACCACAGCCTCCACCTCATCGACACGCACCTGGTGTGGCACCCTCACAGTGACCGTAGCCCCCAACGAGAACGCTGAGGCTCGCAGCGCTGTGGTGACGCTCACCGACACCGACGGCTCCCGCTCGGAGTTTGTGGTGAATCAGGAAGCTAACCTTTTGGGAGTGGAAGGCGTGGCTGCCGCAGGCAGCAAGGCTTTCGTTGTGGGCAATACGCTCAGCCTTCGCGGAGTGAATGGCACGGTGCGCATCTTTAATGCAGCCGGCAGCCTTGTGATGACCACCACAGTCGGTGGCGATGCCTCTGTTTCTGTAGCCGGCCTCGCAAGCGGCATCTACTTCGTGAGCCTCCCCGGAGGCAGCTGCACTCGATTTGTGAAGTAATAGCAACCCTATAAAAACAAAAAATGAGCCTCCACCGTGGGGCTCTTTTTGTTGATTTGTAGTATCGGCACCTTAGCCGATGTAGCTCTCAATCGTCTCTGCCGTGGGATTCACTGCCACAATCTTGCCCTCGGGCGAGATTAGCATTGCGCAGAAGCCATCGTTGAGGCGGTAGGCCTTGTAGATGCTCGATGCGCTGCCTTCGGCATCGCGGAACTGCGACTCTGCGGCAAGATTGTCGATTTTCACAATCTCATCATAAACTGCCGCCGACGGGTCATAGTTCACAGCAACAAACTCCATTTCTGCGTGATTGCGGGCGAGCCGGTCGTAGGCTATCGTTGCTATTCGCGACTCTGCATCGGTCGATGACCAAAACGACACGAGCACATAGGCTCCTCTCAAC
>CAMGFF010000102.1 GCA_946055125.1 uncultured Prevotellaceae bacterium
GTAGCACAGGCTTCGGCCAAGCCTGTAGCGCAGGCTGGAGTTGGTGCTTTTTTCCCCAACGACCTTTATGGGCTGGTCCACTCTCACTGTGCCGTGGTCGGTGGTTAGCACCACGCGGAAGCCCTTCTCGGCAATGCGCTTGAAAATCTCAATCGTGGCCGAGTGTCGGAACCACGACTCGGTGAGAGAGCGGTAGGCCGCATCGCTATATGCCAGCTCGCGAATCATCTTCGACTCGGTGCGGGCGTGGGAAAGCATATCCACGAAGTTGATTACCAGCACGTTTAGGTCGTTGACCATGAGGTTGCTGAATTGTGCGAGGAGCTTCTCACCGGCCTGTGAGTCGTTGAGCTTATTGTAGGAGAAGCGGTAGTGCTTGCGGTAGCGGTCGAGAATCGTCTGGATGAGAGGCGACTCATTGAGGTTCTTGCCCTCGTCCTCGTCCTCGTCGACCCACAGCGAGGGAAACATTTTGGCGATGTGAATGGGCATTAGGCCCGAGAAGATGGAATTTCGGGCATATTGTGTGGCAGTGGGGAGGATGCTGCAATACAGCCCGTCGTCGTCGATGGTGAAGTATTCGCTGAGCAAGGGCTTCACCATGCGCCACTGGTCGAGGCGGAAGTTGTCGATGACGATGAAAAACACCTTCTCGCCTGCGTCGAGCAGCGGGAACACCTTGGTCTTGAAAATCTCGTGGCTCATGAGAGGGTGGCGGTCGGTGGTCACCCACTTCTCATAGTTCTTTTTCACGAATTTTGCAAACTCCTGGTTGGCCTCAATCTTCTGCATCCGCAGCAGCTCGTCCATGTTGGTGTCGGTGCTGGCAAGCGTAAGCTCCCAGTGCACGAGCATGCGATACACCTCGCACCACTCCTCGAATGTGGAGGCGCTGTTGATGAGCATGCTGATGTTGCGGAACTCCTGCTGATAGTCGAGCGTGGCCTTTTGCGACACGAGCGTGCCCGAGTGCAGGTTCTTCTTAATCGACAGGAGAATCTGGTTGGGGTTCACGGGCTTAATGAGGTAGTCGGCAATCTTGTTGCCAATGGCCTGGTTCATTATGTTCTCCTCCTCGCTCTTGGTTATCATAATCACCGGCACCTCGGGGCAGGAGATTTTTATTCTCGACAGCGTTTCAAGACCGCTTATGCCGGGCATGTTCTCATCGAGAATAATCAGGTCGAAATTCGATGTTTCGGCGGCGTCGAGGGCGTCGCGGCCATTGTTCACGGTCACCACGTCGTAGCCCTTCTGTCGCAGAAACATTATGTGTGGCTTGAGCAGGTCGATTTCATCGTCGGCCCAAAGAATTGTTCCATTGCTACTCATTGTCGTTGTTCCTCTTCTTCTTCTACTTGTTGTTGTTCTTCTTCTGGATTATTTTCCTCGGTGGTTGGCTCGGTGGGTTCCTGGGCAGGCTCCTCGGTGGGAGAGCCATTCTCTATCTCGCCGGGCTTACCCTCAAGGAACTCAAAGTATTCCTCGAGCGAGCGGCCCTCGTTGAGCAGAATCTTAAAGTTGTCCTCGCTTATGAGCACATGGCGCACTTGTGGCGGGATGAGCAGCCCGGCATCCTCCTCGAGCACCGTCTTGTAGTGGCTCACCTCATCGAAGTTGGCAAATCCTTTCACCACGAGCAGTCCCATTCGGCCGAAGGTCATCTGCTCCAGGTCGAAGTCCTTCACCACAAAGGAGTTGAAGTTGTGGCGGGCCACTGCAAAGAGCAGCTCGTTGGCTGCGACGGTGTCGGTGGGGTAGGCCAGCACATAGTAGTGCGGGCGGTTCACGTCGGTGGAGAAAGGCGTGGCGGCAGTGGCGGCAGTGCCGGTGGCGGTGGTGTCGTTGGTGAGGCGAGTAGCCCAAATCATTCCGCGCAAGTTTCCGCTGCCGGCATTGGGCGTGCGGCCCTGCGCCATCTGCTTGAGTATCGACGAGGCCATGGGGGTCATGTCGGTTTCGGGGTAGCGCTCAAGCATCTCCTTGAGTGTGGCCTTGAAGTCGTCGTAGCGCTTCTCGGTCACGAAAGAGAGAGCGTTGATAAACATGAACTTGGGCAGAATCTTCGACAGCGGGTAGCGCGTGTTCATCTCCTCGTAGGCAGCGTGCACCTCGGCGTTGCGGTTGTTGAGGTAGGCATCGTAGGCGCGCTCATACATGGCCTGCTGGTCGCGCTCCATGTTTCGCAGGTTGTCGAAGTAGTTGGGGTCGCGCATCGCCTGGCCGTAGGGGCTGTCGGCGAAGCCGGCCACTATGAGCTGGCGGTAGTGCTCGGCTCCGGCTTTGTCGCCCATGCGCATCGCCATGAGGTAGAGGTTGTAGTAGCTGTCGAGGCGATACTGGTTGTCGGGGTAACGCGAGAGCAGCATGTTGAACTCGGCAATCGAGGCCGGCAGGTCCTCGAGCTTGTCCTTGAGGATTACGGCCATGTTGTAGAGTCCCTCTTGAATGATGTCGTTGCAGGTGGCGCGTTCCTCATCGGTCTGCGGAATCTGCTTGAGGTAGTATTCGGCGAAGTGTGGGTCGGAGTCGTTGGTCTTCTCCTTGCCCACGGCGGTAGAGTCGGCGGCGGCAGTGGCGGTGGAGTCGGCGGCCAGGCCATCGCCGGAGTCGGCCTCAAACTCGTCCATCGAGAATGTGGCCTTGTTTCGGCGACGCCAGTCGTCCTCAAGCTTTCGGCTGCCCCACTGCTTCTGGAAGGCCGTCTTGCCGGCGCTCTTGGTGGCGCTGTTGTAGAAGTACCACGACTTGTCGGTGTTCATCTGGAACTCGGTGGGGGCGTTGCTCTGCGTGTTGCCATTCTGGTTTCCCTTTGCAGCCTGCTCGGCAAGATACTCCTCGCGGCGGGCGTTCTCGGCCTCCTCCTTTTCCTTCTTGATCAGCTCGTCGGCGAGGCGCTGGGCCACTTTGCGCTGCTCCTCGGGCGAGAGCTGCGAGAGGGTGAGCAGGGAGTCCTGGAGCTTCACGTTCTGGGCATATACGGCCAGCTCGTCGAGCACGTCGGAGCGGAGTTTGAGCTGCTTGTAGCCGGCATAGTCCTCACCGATGAGTGGAATGGCCTCGGCATAGCAAGGCTGCGCGTCGGCATAGTTGTGCTGCGCGTAGTAGATGCCGCCAAGCGTGAGCTGGCTAATTGCCTTGTCGATGCCATTGCGTGTGCTCTTCTGCGCTGCGAGCACATAATTTGATATGGCATTGGCGGTGTCGCGGCGCGAGAGGTAGAGGTTGCCTATGGCGTAGTAAATCTGGTCGAGATAGTCCTTGTTGCGGTCGAAGCGCGTCATCTTCTTGAGCGAGCGCACCTCCTTGTCGATATTGTTGCCCTCGAAGACGGCGCTCTGCTTTATGCGGGCGTTGAAGCGGGTGCGGTAGGTTGCGCCATTGGCCCCGGCCACGCTGTTGAAGGCGCGGTAGGCGGCGGCATTGTCGCCGGTGGAGGCATAGAGCTGACCCAGCAGGAAGCGCAGGCGCACCTTCTGCGCCCCCTTGCTCCCTTTCACTGCACTGGCGAGGAAAGGGATGGCGGTGGTGTCGCGGTGAGTCTTTATGTAGAAATTGGCGGCAGTGAGGTCATATTGAGTGCGCAGCGAGCCACTGGTGATTTTGTCGCGCTTAATGTGGGTGAACACGTTGTCGGCCTCGGTGGTCCAGCCCATGGCGCAGTAGCTGCGCACCTCCCACAGCTGCGCCTCGGTGACCACCTCGGGCATCCACTTGAAGCGGCGGGCGGTGTAGTGGAAAGTGGCGGCCGAAGCGGCAAAGTCGCCCTTCATGTATTGCGCCTTGCCCATGAGCAGCCACGCATTGTGGAGGAAGGGGTTATACTCCTCGCGCTTGAGCCACTCCTTATACTTGGGGTCGCGGGCCTTCTTGGGGTTCTTCTTGGGGCGGCGGGTGATGCTGTGGAGCTGAATGGCCTTCTGCATCTTCTCGATGGTGCGGTCGAAGCTCCCCTTGGGCCTGGTGGCCTTCTCAATGGCATGAGCCTCGGCGGGGTGGATAAGCACGCGGCGGGTGTAGTCGTCCTCGTAGTCGGTTTCCATGGCGTGAAGCTGCTCTATGTAGTTGGTCTCGCCATTGTAGTACACATTGTAGCGTGTGTTGAAAGCCTGCCAGAAGCGCGACATTGCAGTGTTCTTCTTGGTGCTGCACGAGGGCAGCGCCACTGCAAGCAGCGTGGCAAGCAAGGTGGGGATTATATGTCGGCCAAGTCGGGTCAAGTTTTCCTGTGATTACTTTAGTGTGAGTGAAGGCAATGGCCTATCAAATCTTTAACGCAGATTTCGGCCGTTTATTGCCCGCCACGCGGGCCACGGCATAGGCCACGACGAGCATAATCACAATCGTGGCCGAGGCCGGCACATTGAGCACATAGGAGGCAATCAGCCCGGCCACCGAGCACACCACGCTCGCCGCCACCGAGAGCAGTGCCATGGGGCGGAAGTTGCGGGTGAAGTTCTCGGCAATCATCTGCGGCATGGTGAAGAGCGAGAGCAGGAGCATGATGCCAATGAGGCGTATGGTGAGCACGATGCTCAGTGCCGTGAGCACCGTCATGGTGCAATTCACCGCCGCCACGGGCAGGTTCATGGTGCGGGCAAAGTCGGGGTCGAATGCGCAGGCTATAATCGTGCGGTAGAAGAGCAGGAAAAAGGCCAGCAGCACCGCCAGGAACGCTGCCGAGAGGGCGATGTCGCTCATGGTGATGGTGAGAATATTGCCAAAGAGAAAGGAATTGAGCTCGGGCACATAGCCCGGGGTGAGGAAGATGAATAGCGTGCCAAGCGCCATGCCAAGCGCCCATATCACCGCTATGGCCGAGTCTTGCCGCACCTGCTGCCGCGTCGACAGCCACTCCACACCCAGCGACGAGGCCACGGCAAACACCGCCGCCATGGCAATGGGGCTAATGCCGAGAAAATAGCCCAGCCCAAGGCCGCCGAAGCAAGCGTGGGTCACACCGCCGGCTATGAACACCATGCGGCGCGTCACAATGTAGGTGCCGATAATGGCAGCCGCCACCCCGGCAATGAGCACTCCCAGGAGTGCATTCTGGAAGAATCCATATCCAAAAATCTCCATCATCCTTCTTCCCTCAATTTTGATTTGCCCACAAAGGTACACATTATCTCCGAATTATAAGTTGCGAAATTAGTCAAAAAAAGACCAAATTAGCCGAAAGCAGCCACAAAACTGGTAGGATTATGTGATTCATGGGGTGAGAAAAAGTGTGATGCAAAAAAATTATGTCTGCAATTTTCGCCGAGAGTGCGTTTGTCAGTAGCAGCACACTTGCAACACGGCATTTTTCGGTGGGCGATACAATAAATTAGCCGGCTTTGAGTTATAGTTATTGTAATATTATAATTTTTCTTGACGTGATGAAACGTATTCTTAGCGCAATAATAGTGACCGTAGTGACTCTGTGCAGTGCAGCCGGGGCAATGGCTCAGAAGAATGAGTTTAACCCGATTACCACCGGTGTGACCTCGCTGGGAATCGCTCCCGATGCCCGCGGTGCCTCGATGGGCGACATAGGAGCCGCCACCGAGCCCGATGAGAACTCGCAATTCTGGAACCCCTCGAAATATGCCTTCGCCTACAGCCAAGCCGGAATCTCGCTGAGCTACACGCCGTGGCTCCGCAAGCTGGTGAACGACATCGCCTTGCTCAATGCTGCCGGCTACTGGAAGCTGGGCGGCGGCGACAACCAGGCGGTGAGCTTCTCGCTGCGCTACTTCTCGCTGGGCGAGGTGAACATGAACGATGGCGAGGGCAATGTGACCAACACCATCAACCCCTATGAAATGGCATTCGACCTGGGCTACTCGCGCAAGCTCTCGGAGAGCTACTCGATGGGTGTGGCCCTGCGCTACATCTACTCCAACCTGGGCTTCGGCGACGCCTCGTCGAGCGAAACCACCAAGGGCGCTTCGGCCTTTGCCGCCGACATCGCCGGCTTCCTCACCACCTATCCCATTATTGGCCGCAATGAGTGCCAGTGGTCGTTTGGCTGGAATATCTCGAATGTAGGCTCGAAGGTGTCGTACAACGGCGGCAACGACCCCGCTTTCCTCCCCACCAACCTCAAGCTCGGAACCACATTCACCTTCCCGCTGGCCGACTACCACAACCTGGCTCTCTCGCTCGATGTGAACAAGCTGCTGGTGCCGGCTCGCCCGCGCCAGGCCGACTACCTCACCGAGACCGGTGAGAACGACACTCAGGCCTATGAGGACGCTGTGCAACAGTGGAAGGACACTTCGCCCATCTCGGGTATCTTCAAGTCGTTTACCGACGCACCGGGCGGCGCAAAGGAGGAGCTGCGCGAAATCAACTACTCGATTGGTGCCGAATACAACTACAACCAGCAATTCTTCCTCCGTGCAGGATATTATCACGAGAATGAGTACAAGGGCAACCGCCAGTATTTCGGCATAGGCGCAGGATTCACGCTCAACGTGATTAAGCTCGATGCGGCCTACATGATTGCAACCGCACAGAGCAGCCCGCTCGACCAGACGCTGCGCTTCACCCTCTCATTCGACATGAACGGAATCCGCGACCTCCTGGGAAGAAAGTAGAAAACAGATACCGGATATTAGATATTAGATATTAGATATTAGATAACTCCTCACTCCTCACTCCTCACTGATAACTAAAAACTCCTAACTCCTAACTAAAAACTCCTAACTAATACAAGGGTTATGTCGATTCGTGTAGGTATGGGCTTCGACGTTCACCGCCTCGTCGAGGGCCGCGAACTTTGGATGGGCGGTGTGAATATTCCCTATCACCTGGGCTTGCTGGGACACAGTGATGCCGATGTGGTGCTTCACGCCCTGTGCGACGCGCTCCTTGGAGCTGCCGCCCTGCGCGACATTGGCTTCCATTTCCCCGACACCGACCCGCGCTACAAGGGCATCGACAGCAAGAAGCTCCTTGTGGAAACCATGCGCCTCGTGGCCGAGAAGGGCTACCGCTTTGGCAATGCCGACATCACCATCTGCGCCGAGCAGCCTAAGCTCAACCCTCACATTCCGGCCATGCAGCAAGCCATTACCGCCTGTCTGGACTGCGACCCCGACTGCGTGTCGATAAAGGCTACCACCACCGAGAAACTCGGCTTCACCGGCCGTGGCGAGGGCATTGCCGCTTATGCCACCGTCCTCATCGAGAAATAGACTTCCCTACTAAACAAAGATTAACCGGGGGTATCAAAATGGGAAAATAACCGATTATGTAGGGACGCACCCTGGTGCGTCCGCACTCAATCGCCTTGTTATCGCTTGATTATGAGGCGGTAACGCGGACGCACCAGGGTGCGTCCCTACATGAGAATATCATCAAACCGAATTTTGATACATTGTATCAGGGTACGCGCAGGTTCTCGCCGCTCACTGCAGGCGAGGCTGGGGCTGCTGCGAGATCAGGCTTGCCGGTCGCTCACATGGGTGTAGGTGAAGGCGGCGCCACAGTGGGTGCAGTGCATGTCCTCGTGCACGGTCACAATCTTGCGGTGCTCGCGCGAGGTTTCGGAGCGGTCGATTTCCCTTCCGCCACGG
>CAMGFF010000103.1 GCA_946055125.1 uncultured Prevotellaceae bacterium
TTCCCTTATTGCGGCAAAGTAGCCGCGCAGCACCTCAGCATTGAGGGTGCGTGGGGTGTGAATTGCGAGGATTGCCGCGCCGGGGTCAGACAGGAAACGCTCCATAGCAGCCTCAAGCTCAACCTCACTGTCAGCATGGTGATAGCCGAAGCCAAAAGCTTGGGCATAGCGGTCGATGGGCAAGTCACGGCTCACCTCGAAGTATTGCTCCAGCTCTTCGAGCTCCGACGGACCCTTGATGAAGCGGAATATTCCGCCGCCGCCATTGCACATCACCACTATCTTGAAGCGCGGAGAATTGTGCAACGATGCGAGGCCCGAGACGTCGTAGAGCAGGCTCATGTCGCCGGTGATTAGCAGCGTGAGGCGGTCGGTGGTGACGAGCGACGAGCCAAGTGCCGTCGATGTGGAGCCGTCGATTCCCGCCACGCCACGGTTGCAGTAGCTGCGGTGCACCTGTGGAGTGGTGAAAAGCTGTGCATAGCGAATGGCTGTGCCATTGGAGAGATGCAGGTCGGCGCCCTTGGGAATCATGGGCAGCAAGGTGGAAAACGCCTTCAGGTCGCACCAGGGAGCAGCCGCGATGAATGCCTTGTGGGCTGCCTCGGCCCGGCTTGCGGCATCGCGCCACAGCGAGGCATAGTCGCCCTTGGCCGTTCTGTCTTCTCCGAGTTTCATCGCAGCCCACAGTTGCCCTAAAAAAGCCTGAGGCTCCATCTCAAATCGCTTAGTGAGGTGCTGCATAGTGTCGATCACATTGTGGTCGATGCCAATGCGCCACTCCTCCAAGGCCGGATTGCCGCGCAGGAAGCTCTTGAGCATGCGCGTAACCAGCGCACCGCCCATGGTGATAAGCAATTGGGGGGCAAAGAGGGGTCCCTTCCCCGTCGGTATGGCCGCGAGCGTGCGGTCGATGGAGGTGATGATGCGCCTGCCGCCTATGTCGCTGATGGTTTCGGTGAGCACCACCACGTTATCCAGCAATGAAAAGTTCTCAAGAACCCTGCACAAGCCGGAGTCTTGCCCAGGCATCACGCCCACCACTATCATCACACGCTTGGCGACTGCAATTGCCCGTGCGCATTCATCGACAATATGGTATGGGGCATGGCGTGTGGCCTCCACGTTCTCAATTATTCGCGCAAGTCCGCCTGGGCGCAAATGAGTGCCACACAGTGGCTCACCAAGCTGCACATTGATGTGCACCGGGCCACGAGGGGCACGCTTGGCGATTATCGCAGCCTCGTTCACCATGCGGTTTGCCCACCAAGCCTGGCTTGGGGTGAGGGTGTTCCAGGGAATATTGCAGGAGTGCTTCACCACGCCGGCAAGAACGCCCGGCTGGCGAATTGTCTGGCTGTCGTTCTGGTCAATCCATTCGGCCTGCCGGTCGGCCGAAACGATGATAAGAGGCAAGTGCCGGTAGAAGGCCTCGCTGACCGCCGGGGCATAGTTGAGCACTGCGCTGCCCGAGGTGCACACCACAGCCACCGGCTCACCGGTGCACTGCGCCATGCCCACGGCCGCAAACGCCGCGCTGCGCTCGTCGACGATTACATGCTTTGCCATGCGCCTTTCGCGTGCAAAAGCCACGATAAGCGGAGCATTGCGCGACCCCGGCGAGATTACCACATTGCGCACACCTTGCTCCGCCAGCACCTCCACCAGCTCGGCACACTCCTCGTGGTCGGTGGTGATTATGTCCTCCTTGTTCATAGTCGTAGAGTTGTTTTATATAATATAGAGCATAAAGGCAATAAAGCAGCTTACGCCAGGCCCTCAATCACGCCGTTCACGATGTCGATTTTCTCACTTTGTGGGTGTAGCGGCAGTCCGGGCATTCGCAGAATGTCGCCCGATACGGCCACAATCATTCCCGCGCCCGCGCTCACCACGAAGTCGCGCACGGTGAATGTGAAGCCCTCGGGGGCTCCCACGGCCTTTGGGTCGTCGCTGAAAGAGTATTGCGTCTTGGCCATGCACAGAGGCAGGTTGCCAAGTTGCCACTCGGCAATCTTCGCCAGGGCTTTGCGGGCTTTGGTGGTGTATTCCACCCGGCCGGCGCGATACACCTTCCTGGCCAGCTTCTCCACCTTCACTTCCACCGGGTCGTTGAGGTCGTACACATACTGAATCTCACCCGAGGGGTTTTCGGCGATTGTCTTCAAGCAGAGCCGGGCAAGGTCGGTGCAGCCCTCTCCGCCATGGAAGAAAGCCTCATTGGCTGCGAAACCCACGCCCAGGGCCTCGCAGTGCTCGCGCACTCGCCTCACATCGTCGTCGGTGTCGTCGCCAAAGCGGTTCATAGTCACCACCACCGTCTGCCCCATAGCCCGCAGATTCTCTATGTGGCGGTCCATGTTCTCAAAGCCGGCCTCGGCAAGGCCCTTTGTAGTCACCACAAGCACGGTGAGCTTTGGACGAATGCCGGCAATCCGGCACTTAATGTCGAGGAATTTTTCGGCACCAAGGTCGGCTCCAAAACCAGCCTCAGTCACCACATAGTCGCTGTGGCTCATGGCCATCTTGGTGGCAATCACGCTGTTGCAGCCGTGGGCAATGTTGGCGAAAGGGCCACCGTGAATGAAAGCGCCGGTGTGCTCCACCGTCTGCACCAAGTTGGGGTTGATAGCGTCTTGCAGCAGCACGAGCAGTGCGCCCACGCCACCCAGGTCGCGCATGAAGAAGGGCTTTCCCTCACAGGTAACGCCGAGCAGAATGTTCTCAAGCCGGCGTCGAAGGTCGACGATGTCGGTGGCGAGGCACAGAATAGCCATGATTTCGGAGGCCGGGGTGATGTCGAAACCGCTCTCGCGAGCCACGCCGTTGCCGTCGCCAAGGCCCGTCACCACATGTCGCAGTGCGCGGTCGTTCATGTCCATCACGCGCCGCCACAGCACCGTCTTCAGCTGGTTGGGTTGTCCCTGATGGCGGAAGATGTAGTTGTCGACGAGAGCGGCGATGAGGTTGTTGGCCGAGGTCACGGCGTGCATGTCGCCGGTGAAGTGCAGGTTGATTTTCTCCATGGGCAGCACCTGTGCATATCCGCCGCCGGCCGCGCCGCCCTTCATGCCGAAGCACGGGCCCATGCTCGGCTCGCGCAGTGCGAGAGCGCTCTTGTGCCCCATTCGGTTGAGGGCCATGGAGAGACCTATGCTCACTGTGGTCTTGCCAATGCCGGCCCGTGTGGGCGACATGGCAGTCATCAATATAAGGTTGCTCTTTGCCACCTTTTTCTCATCGATGAGCTCAAGTGGGACCTTGGCAATATTCTTTCCATAATACAAAAGGCTGGATTCATAAATGCCGTAGGCCAGTGCTATCTCGCTGATGTGCCTCAGGGGCGTGGTTCGTGCTATCTGAATGTCGGTCTTCACTGTGTGATGATGAAATAATATATACTAAAAATAAATTGGTAACTTGGCTGTTCAACCGCTGTTTTTTTGTGCAAAATAACTGAAAATTTTCCACCCTCGCAAATATTGTGGTGTGAAATTATCGTTGCAGGAAACGGCAATAAGAAAATTTATTTAGTAGAATAGGCGCTCTGTCGCCGAAATTGAGTAATTTTGCACTTTGAAAAGTATTTGAAGCTATGAATGATAGAATTTTCCTTTCGTTTCCGCACCTCGGTGGCAACGAGATGCAATATATCAATGAGGCTTTCCGCGACAGCTGGGTGGTGCCGCTGGGTCCCAATGTGGATGAGTTTGAGCGTCGCCTTGCTGCCTACCTCCATGCTGCCGATGTGGTGGCGCTGAGTGCCGGCACCGCAGCCCTGCACTTAGGCTTGGTGGAGCTGGGTGTGGAAGCCGGCGATGAGGTGCTGTGCCAGTCGTTCACCTTTGCGGCGAGCGCCAATCCGGTGAAATATCAGGGTGCTCGTCCGGTGTTTGTAGACAGCGAGCCCGATACCTGGAACATGAGCCCCGAGGCCCTGGAGCGTGCCATCATCGACCGCAAGCGCGTCGCCGGCCACTATCCCAAGGCCATTGTGGTGGTGCACCTCTATGGTATGCCGGCCAAGATGGACGAGATTATGGCTATCGCCCGCCGCTATGAGATTCCCGTGCTTGAGGACGCTGCCGAGGCTCTCGGCTCGAGCTACAAGGGCCGGATGTGCGGCACCATTGGCGACTTTGGCGCACTGAGCTTCAATGGCAACAAAATCATCACCACTTCGGGCGGCGGCGCTCTTATCTGCCCAAGCTCGGAGGCTGCCTCGCACGTGAAGTTCCTATCCACGCAGGCCCGTGAGCCGCGTCCCTACTATTATCACAAGGAAATAGGCTACAACTACCGCCTGAGCAACATTTGCGCCGGCATAGGCTGCGGACAGATGGAGGTGCTTGCCGAGCGTGTGGCACGCCGCCGCGCAATTCACTCGCTCTATGCCGAGGGGCTAAGGTGTCTCAAGGGAATTACCGTGCACTGCGAGCCTGCGGCCGATGTGGCGCCAAACTACTGGCTAACCACCATACTGCTCGACGACACCGTGCCTTACGCCCCCGAGGACCTGCGCCTGGCGCTCGATGCTGCCGGCATTGAGTCGCGCCGCTTGTGGCGTCCCATGCACATGCAGCCGGTGTATGCCGACGCGCCATTCTATGGTGATGGCTGCTCGGAGCGGCTTTTTGAGCGCGGATTGTGTCTGCCCAGCGGCAGCATCCTCACCGACGACGATGTTGCCCGCGTCGTCGCGGCCATCACCGCCTTCCACTCCAAGCAGCAGTGAGCTTTTTTGGCTATGAGCTACTGCTTGACAGGGAAAAAGCCGGTAACCAGCTCAAGGCTAAAAGCCCTACAACAAAACTACGAATATGGATACAACTAAACCTGCATATAACGTCCTGATTTTCGACCTCGACGACACCCTCTACAAGGAGGTGGATTTCGTTATCTCGGCCTACAAGCACATCGACCGCCTCCTCGTGGCCGAGCAAGGCTTGCAGCCCAACGAGGCTTTCGATATTCTAATCGATGCTTTCGACAAGGCCAATAACCCATTCGACTGCCTTAACGAGTATCTCATAGCCCATGGCGTGGCGCTGCCTAATGCCATTGAATGGATGGTGAGCGAATACCGAAACCACATTCCCATTATATCGCTCGACGACGAAACCCGCACCATGCTCGAGCACATGCGCGAGATTGATGTGCCTATGTATATCATCACCGACGGCCGCTCGTTCACGCAGCGCAACAAGATTCGTGCACTGCGCCTCGATGACTATATCCCCTGGCCGAATGTGTTCATTAGCGAGGAAATGGGCTGCTCTAAGACCGACCCGGCCGCTTTCAGCGAGATTCTGCGCCGTCACCCCTCCAATGCCGAGTGGGACGTGGAGTTTGTGTGTGTGGGCGACAACCCGGCCAAGGACTTCATTGTGGCCAATTCGCTTGGCGCTCTCTCGGTGCTGCTGCTCGACGATGGCAACAACATTCACCCTCAGGACATAAAGGTAGACAAGAAGCATCAGGCGAAGTTCTTCATAAAGCATTTCAAGGAACTCGATGATTACATTGTGAACCAGCAATACTTTTAATCGTAGTAATTCTTTTTCTTAACTTTCCTCACCACCCCTGCCTATGTGTTTCAATGCCTTTCGCACTGCCCTTGGCCGCATGGCCCTTGTTGTCGCCTCGCTGCTTGCTCTCACTGCCTGTCACAGCCAGGTGGAGCACGAAAACGACCCTATGGGCAATTTCGACGCTCTCTGGACCGAAATCGACGAGCACTATTGCTTCTTCAAATACAAGGACGTGGACTGGGACGAGGTGGGCCGCCGCTACCGCGCACAGGTTCACCCTGAGATGACGGCCACCGAGCTCTTCGACGTGTGCGCTGCCATGCTCAGTGAGCTCAGGGACGGCCACACCAACCTCATTTCCTCGTTCAATGTGTCGCGCTACTGGATTTGGGAGCAATTCCCGCAGAACTATGATGAGCGACTCATCAATGAGCATTATCTCAACTTCAACTATCACTCGGTGTCGGGTATCAAGTATCAGGTGCTGAGCAACAACTACGGCTATATGTATTATGGCGACTTCTCGAATAAGATAGGGGAGGGCAACCTCGACAATATCCTGGCTTATCTTGCCGGAACCGACGGCCTTGTCATCGACGTGCGCGACAATGGCGGCGGCTTTCTCACTAATGTGGAAACGCTCGTGGCGCGCTTCATCACCAAGGATGTCTATGCCGGCTCAATATCGCACAAGACGGGCCCCGGGCACGACGACTTCTCCGAGCCCTACGATTACTACTTCCACCCGGCCCCCGCTTCGCGCATAAAATACCTGAAGCCGGTGGTGGTGCTCACCAACCGCTCCTCCTACAGCGCTACCAATAATTTCGTGTCGATAATGAAGTATCTTCCCCAGGTGCGCATAGTGGGCGACACCACCGGTGGCGGCAGCGGACTGCCTTTCACCTCCGAGATTCCCTGTGGCTGGACGGTGCGCTTCTCGGCCTGCTCCATCCTCGATGCCTCGGGTAAGGAAACGGAGTTTGGCGTGGAGCCCTCGGAGGGCTGCAAGGTGGATATGACCGAGGACGACCGCGCACGCGGCCGCGACACCATCCTCGAAGCCGCATTCACCACTCTATCCTCCCTAATCTCCCGCTAAATAGCCTCCACTCACATCTCGCAGCTCACTGCCCCTTGCTAATCCACGCATTTCTTCGGCAAATATAACCACAAAAATACACCCCCCAATATTTAAGCACTTTAACTGTTTGGCCTCTCCTATTCCAAGGTGAGATACAGTCGGCTGCAGTCGGTGGCGGTGTAGGGCTTGGGGGCATTGGCTGGGCTGCCGCTTGCTATTGCGTCGGCGCTCATCTTGGGGATGGCAGCCACGAAAGCCTCACGGTCTATTCCCAGCTCGCGCAGCGTGGGCACCTCGCACACCCGGCACAGCTCCTTCACCGCAGCCACAAATCCGCCCTCGGCCACACCAATGGCTCGAGCCAGCAAGGCATATTTCTCGCGGGCAGCCTCCTCCATGTCGGCAAGACATGTGGCAAGCAAAATGGCATTAGATGTGCCGTGAGGCACATGGAAAAGAGCACCAATGGGTCGGCTCATGCCATGCACCACCGTGACGCTCGAATTGTTGATGCACACGCCCGCCTCCAGTGCCGCAAGTGCCATTTGCTCGCGAGCCTCGGCATTGCCGCCGTCGCGATAGGCAATGGGCAGATACCGCATAATCCTCCTCACGGCAGCCACCGCAAGCGCGTCGGTAGCCGGCATGGCACGCACCGAGAGCAGCGACTCCACGGCGTGAGTGAGGGCGTCGAGCCCGGTGGCGGCAGTCACCCTCGGCGGAGCGGAGAAGCCCAGGGTGTAGTCCACCACTGCCACATCGGGCAGCAGCACATCGCCCTTGAGCAGCATCTTGATTCCGCGGCGAGTGTCGGTCACGATGGTGAATTTTGTCACCTCCGAGCCGGTGCCGGCAGTGGTGGGAATAGCCACCACGCGCGGCATGTCGCAGTCGATCACC